>JAJFTY010000060.1 GCA_021372695.1 Deltaproteobacteria bacterium | reverse complement strand
GCCATCCAGCCCCACGATGGATCCCCCCGGCTGGATAAGATCGTAGAGGATTGCCGTCGTCTTGCCGGGTCCGCAGCCGAGGTCGAGCAGGCGCTGGCCCGGCTTGATGCCGCACCATTCGGCCTGTTTGCGCAAGACCAGGGGGTCCGTCTTCATTTCGAGGCGGTCCTTCTCCTCTTCGTTCTCCATGAGGTAAACATAGGGTTCTTCGACCAACGGAGCCTCCTCGGGCGGTATCCCGGCCATTACGGAAAGATCGATCACGCGTCATCGCGTCGGCAGTATCTAATGCGAATCCCGGTTATTGTCAAACACAATCTGGATCGCCCTCGCCCCTGAACGCCGTTGGTTCGGGCGTTCAGGTTCCATCCTTTGAGGATGAACCCTGTTCCGGAGGAGAGAAGGCTCATACGCCGTACTGCTCCCTGATCCAGGACTGATAGGCCCCGCTTCGGATCCGATCGCTCCAACCCCGGTTTTCCAAATACCAGCGTACGGTCTTCCTGAGACCCGAGGCGAACGACTCGGCTGGAGACCAGCCCAACTCTCCGTGCAGTTTCGAAAAATCGATGGCATATCGCCGGTCGTGACCCGGCCGGTCCGCAACGAACGTGATCAGACGCCTTCGGGAACCTGCACCCGCCGCAAGTTCGTCCACCAGATCGCAGATCATTTCCACGATGGCGATGTTTTCCATCTCGGCATGGCCGCCGATGTTGTAGGTCTCCCCGCGCCTTCCCTTTTCCATGATGGTCCGGATCGCCTCGCAGTGGTCCGTTACATAGAGCCAGTCCCGGACATTTCGCCCGTCACCGTAAACGGGCAGCGGCTTACCCTCCACCGCATTGAGGACGATCAGGGGGATGAGTTTCTCCGGAAACTGATAGGGACCGTAGTTGTTCGAGCAGTTGGAAATCGTGGTCGGAAGGCCGTAGGTCTCGTGGTAGGCCCGGACGAGATGATCGGAGGAGGCCTTGGATGCCGAGTAGGGGCTGTTCGGACGGTAGGGTGTCTCCTCGGTGAAGAGTCCTTCCTTCCCCAGGCTTCCGTAGACCTCGTCGGTGCTGATGTGGTGGAAAAGCCGGAAGCCGCTTCCGGCTGCCCTTGCAGCTTCGAGCAGGTTGAATGTGCCCAGGATATTGGTCTGGATGAAGCTGTCCGGCCGTTTGATGGAACGGTCGACGTGGGACTCGGCGGCAAAATGGCACACCGTGTCGATCCCGTACCGGCCAAAGATCTCTTTGAGCGCCGGGAGGTCGCAGATATCCGCTTTTTCAAAGAGATATCGCCCGGGATATGCTTCCCCAACGCCGCTCAGATTCTCGGGATTCCCTGCATAGGTGAGGCTGTCCACACTGACGATCCTTCCCCGGAACCCCTCTTGCGCAAGCAGATGGCGAATGAAGTTGCTCCCGATAAAACCGCATCCCCCGGTGACCAGCAGATTCTCGCTCTCCATAATTCTCCTTTCCCGATGACCGGCCTTCCGCCGGCAGAGTTCGATCGATCAAAGATGGGTCAATATCTCCCCGTCAGCACAAAAGCCGCCCAGACATCGGGCGGATACCCCTCGCGGAACAGACGGAGCTGCGCCATCCGCAATGCTTCGGAGAGGGGCTCCTTTCTTGCGAGTTGGCGGTAGAAAAGATCCAGGAGATGACCAACCTCCTTGTTGTCGCTGAGCCACAACGTCGAAACGACCGACGGACTCCCCGCACTCAGGAAGGCCCGATTCAGAGAGATTGGCCCCTTTCCTTCAGGGTCCCTTTCCGGAATCGGATCGGATCCGCTCAGCACAACCGCCCCTCCCTCGAATCGGAGACGAAAGATTTCGCGGACGGTCAGCCTGCCGTCCTGGCCCGCGCCCGGCGTCATCAGCAGGCCGGACTCCAGGATCGCATCCGGAAAGAACCGCCCCCGAACGGCAAAGTGGAGGATATCGTAACCGGAGAGCAACTCCCCTGCCCTCGCTTCCGAGGCCTCCCGCCCGAGTAGAACGGTCGTGCCGCCGATCCGTTTTCGGATCCTTTCGACCTCCTGCGCCGCAAAATGGATGTCGAGCGTCTCGTCCTCCAGATCGGGGTCTCCAAAGGCCAGAATGCGCAGGTCTGCCTTCCCCGGTTTTTCTACGGTCTCTCCGAACAGGTTGGCCGCGGGGAGATGAAAGATCGTGAACCCCTCGGCGAGAAACCTTCCCCGATAGCTCATGGCTGCAAAAGGAATGTAGAAGAGTGCATCATCCGGGATGAAGCCGATCCGCTCACCGGAGACGAAGGGGATGATCGGCTGGAGCAGCAGGTTATAGGCCCGGCGGGAGAGCCTTTCCGTTTTCCTCTTGTCCCTCTCGCGGATCGCCGAAACGAAGGAGAAGGCAAAGGAGCGGAGTTCCGCCCGTGTGAGGCCGATCCGCTCCAGGTGGATCTTTCCCCGCTGGATGGACCAGACATACAGGTTGTCCCTCGTCGAGAAGTAGTCGAAAAGGGTCGTATTGTCATCGAGAAGGCGCTGCAGGGCTGTCGGATCGACACCGCGGACGGCGATCAGCGGCAGGAGCCTTGCCTCTTCTTTTCCGATGCGGCCGAGCAATTCTCCGTAGCGCGCCTCCGCCTGCTTCAGCCGTTCCAGGAGCCCGCCCACCATCCCCTCGTCAAAGACCTGGAGGATGCGCCTCTGAAGCTCCCGGATCTCCCGGCAGAGTGCGGCCTCCTGCCGCAGAAGATTCCGCTCGCCATCCGTCCGTCCGATCTCCTCTCCCCTGAGGAGATCCACGATCACGATCGCCTTGCCCGCCTCCGCGGCCCTTAGCGCTTCCGCAACCATCCCCTCCCCGGCGCAGAGTCCGACGAGCGTTTCGTAGATCGTCCGGCGCTGGCTCCGACAAACGGCATCCAGCATGTCGGCCGCCATCGGGGAACGCTCGGACTCGATGACCCCGGCTGCCTCCTGAAGGAATCGGATCGCCTCCGGTTTCCGCCCCTCTTTCTGTGCGTATCGTGAAAGGATGAACCGCGCCCAGATCCGATAGGGCGAAGCGCCCCGGAAATCGGCTTTTTCGAGGAACCGTTCGGCCGCTTTTAGGCCCTCGGCTCCCGATTCTCCCCGAAGGCCGAGTTCTCCGCGAAACAGCAGGCTGCGGATCTCGCCTGTCGGAAAACCCACTTTTCGGGAAAGTTCTTCCGCGAGAGCGAGGTGGCGGAAGGCCTCCCCGGGCTCGCCCTTCATCCCGAACCACAATCCGAGAAAGCTGTGTGCCTCTGCCTCCAGTTTCCCGGAATCCAGCACGGGGAGAAGCGGGGCCATCGCGCTTTGATGAAGCTCCCGGTTCAAGGCCAGTGCTTCCTGAAGGCGGCCTGCACCGGCCGCAAGATCTGCGCCGGCCGACGTCCCACCGTTTGCGCCGTAGACTCCAAGCAGTCCAGGAATGAAGTTCGAAAGAAGGGCGGCCATTCCCGCAGCAAGGTCCGTATCTCGGCGCAGTTTCAACAGGTGGAGGTCTGTCCGGAACCCCGAGTTGTCTTCGAGCGAGCGGTTCAGGGCGGAAAGGGCCCGCAGAAAATCACCCTGACGCAGGGCCCGATGCCCTTCGAGATAGCCGGCGAAGGCGCGTAGCGGCGGCTCCTTCCATGTTTCGCCGGCCTTCCGGATGGCCTCGTCCGCATCGATCTCCCGGCCGGAATCATACAACAGCAAGGCCTTTCGACTCAGGGCTTCGGCCTCGCCGGGTCCGTTCTTTTCCCGTACGAATCCCTCGGCTGCCCTGTCGAGGAAAAGGAGGCCGCGATCCGCGTCACCCCGCGCCGCAAAGTGGTCGGCCACGGCCAGGCAGGTCAGGGGAAGGGCTTCCCCGGCCGGCAGGGCAGTGTGGCGGAACCGGTCGAGGTATTCCGCCGGGATTTCGGAATCGTAGGGGGTCGCCCGTTCGGCCTTCGGTGGCGGCGCTGGCGGCGGCGCCAACGGCTTCGGCGGCGGCACACTCTTCACGCAACCGGAGATTCCCAGGATGAGGCAGAGCACGATCGCCAGGCAGGTCTGCAAAGGGTTAATCCTTCTATTCGTTCTCAGGAGCAGCGAGAATACGGGGAAATCCGCCCGGCAGGGGCAGCCTGGAATTGCCCGCCCAATGCCAGGCGATCCGTTCCGAATCGCATCATCGGCCAGGAGAGGCATACTAAATAATCGGGTATTTATCAACCGGCCGCATCAAAAAAAATACTTCATCACCCATGAAGCGAAGCCATCGCCGCCGGTCCGCCCCGAAAGGTTCATTGAGGTGGTCACAGGTACGAACGCGCTCCGATAAAGGCCCGGCTGTAATACTCCTTCGAAAGATCGTCCGCGCAGATCTTCTTCCCCCTGCCCGGAGCGTGGATGAAGAGCCCGTTTCCGGCATAGATGCCGACATGCGAGATTTTGTCTCCCGGGGCGCCAAAGAAGATCAGGTCTCCCTTCTCCAGGGAGGTTCGGTCGACCGGGGTTCCCAGACCGAACTGTTCCCGCGTCGTCCGCGGGAGGTCCAGGCCGTTCAACTGGTAGACGGTCATCGTCAGTCCACTGCAATCGAAGCCGGTTTCGGCAGAGGCTCCTCCCCAGAGGTAGGGGACACCGAGAAAACTCCTGGCAGAGCGGACCAGTTCCTCCCGCAGGTAAGCCTCCCCTCGCGACTCCCTTTGGGAAACGGCATACTCCTCGGGACGGACGATGTAGAATTCTCCAATGATCCCCTCTTTTCGGACCTCGTCGGCACGGGCGCGGGCCTGTTCCCTTGTGGTGAAATTTCCGAAACGGACCTTGTAGAGCCCCTGGCGGGCAACGAAATAGGTCGCGTCCAGCCCCTTTTCCTGCAGGGAACGGGTCAGACGGACGGCGTTTTCGGCGTTGGCAAAGGCGCCGGCCTGGATCGTGTAGCCCAGGCGGGGCAGAGCCCTGGCTTCGACAGCCTTCGCCCCCCCGACTTTCGCCTGCGGGGGTGGAGGCAAACCACCGGGACGGACAGCCCGTTGGCCGCATCCCCAAACGAACAGCAATGGGATGAACCACCCGATGATCAGAAATGAGACCCTGCGCACCCGCATGGCTGTGTCGGACTCCCTCCGCGGTCCGTTTCTCCTGCCTCGGCTTTCCGCGAGCCCATTTTCCGGAAAACAGGGCGAAATTGCAAGCGCGTTCCGTTGCAGCGCATGCCGGAACCGAGACTCTTTCGGTGCTCGAGGTCATGATCAGCCGGCCGGTTTCCGTGAATCGCTCCACCGCTTCCGGACCCAATCGCGTGCTCCCGCCGCATCGACAAGCTCACCGCCGAGTTGGGCATCCTCGACGGCCTGCAGAATCTCCTTGAAAAGGGGGCCGGGCGTAAATCCCATATCGATCAGATCGGCTCCGCGCAGCAGGCGGGGCGGCCGCAGTTCCTCTTCCGGATACTCTGCCAATTTTTGTTTGCAGAACTCGTACAGATCGAGAAGGCCGTGGCTCGCCAGGCAGTCGAGGCGATGGAGTTCCAGATGAAGATCGAAATGGGGCGTCCGCAGGAGGCGTTTCAAACGGTTCTGCCGCATCCTGCGGACGTTCATGAAGATCATGTGGCCGCGCACGAGGGAGATGATCGTCTCCATCTCCTCCCGGGAGAAGCGGAGCCTCCCGAGGATGGCCTCCGAAATTTCCGCTCCCCGCTCGTCATGGCCGTAGAAATGGATGCCCTCTTCATCCTCGGTCCGGGTCACCGCCTTGCCGACGTCATGGAGCAGGGCCGCCCAGGCCAGCCGCAGATCCGCTTTTCCGCCCGGCCGGGGCAGCAGGGCGACTGCCCTGAGCGCGTGCTCCCAGACATCCCCCTCGGGGTGAAATGCCGGGGGCTGCCCGACCCCGCGGAGCGCCTCGATTTCGGGCAGGATTTCCTTCAGCAGGCCGCTCTCCGACAGGAGCTCCAATCCCCGGCGGGCTTCCACCCCGGTGAGGAGCCGGTTCAGTTCCTCGCGCACGCGTTCGGCACTGATCCTCCGGACGGCGGCCGCCTGTCGCCCGATGGCAGCAAAGGTGGCGGGTTCGATCGTATAGCCGAGCGTCGCCGCAAAGCGGATCGCGCGGAGCATCCGCAGATGGTCCTCGGCGAAGCGCATCTCGGGATCGCCGATCGCGCGGAGCACCCGCCGTTCGATATCCTGCCGGCCTCCGACGTGATCGATGACCCGGCCCGTCTCCGGATCCATGAGCAGTCCGTTGACCGTGAAATCCCGCCGCCGGACATCCTCCGTTGCCGAGGCAAATGCGACCTTATCCGGGCGGCGGCCGTCCGCGTAGCCTTCCTCCGTTCGAAAGGTAGCCACCTCATAGGACCTTCCCCCCTCTACGACCATGGAGACGCCGAAGCGCTCGCCCACGGGGATCGTCCGCATGAAGAGCTGTCGCACCTCCTCCGGCCGGGCCGAGGTCACGATATCGTAATCCTCCGGTTCCTCGCCCCGGAGCAGGTCTCGGACGCAGCCGCCCACCCAGAAGGCCTCATGGCCGGCTGCCCGAAGCCGACGGACAATCTCCGCGGCGGCATTTTTCGATGTGTTGGATCCTGAAACCATCATGGATTCCTCAAAAACCGCGGGGCTCATTCGCAGGGGTGCAGGCTCCGGCTCATCGGAGCGAACGTTGTTCAACGCCCGTTGACCCTTTCCATCTGCGGAGGACATAGTGCAGAGCCGCCGTGAAAACGATCGTGGTGAGCGTTGACCCGACGGGAAGCTCCTGGGATTTGACCAGGTAGTAGAAAGCGATACCCGCGGCAAGCGAGATGGTGGCTACGGCATCCGCCCGGCAGTCGCGACGGTCGGTCCCCATGACGAAGTAATCGGTGAGGAGAATGGCTATGAGCGGCGAGAAGACGGATCCCAGCAGATAGAGAAAATCGGTGTACCGGTCGATCGGGAAGATCAGGGCAATGGCTGTTCCCACCACAGTGAAGCCCACTGCCGCCATGCGGTCGCTGACCCTCGGAAAAATGTTGATGAGCGAGATTCCTGCCGAATAGACGTCGAGGAAGGTCGTGGTCACCGTGGAGAGTCCCAGGATGGCGAGCGCCGTGAGCCCCAGATTGGCGGCGAGCATGATCTTTGTGGGATCGGGTGATCCCGAGAGGAGCCCCCCCGCCATCCCGATCGCATACATCCAGCAGCTCCCGATGAAATAGCCGAAGAATGGGGCGAAGAGCGCCCCCCGCTTCGTCTTGGCGAGAGAGGTGTAATCGGAGATGAGGGGAAACCAGCTGAGCGGCATGATGATCGACAGCTCGAACCCCATCCCGAAGCCATCTTTCTGCTTGACCGCCTCCGCGGCTTGCGCGGGATGCGTGAAGACGACCCAGCTCATCACGATCGTGAGGATGAGGAGAAGCGCTGAGGCGAGGGTGTTGATCCGCTTGAACCCCTTCACCCCCCAGAAGACCCAGACGCCGACCAGAAAACCGACCAGGCAGGACATCAGCGACGGATGGTCGAACTGCCACAGCGAGGCGGCAATCACGCTCATCGCCGTGCCCCCCTCGATCACCATGATCGCCGTCCAGCCCACCAGCTGGATGATGTTGATGAGTGAGATCAGGTAGGAACCCTGTTTTCCGAAGGAGATCCGCGTGGACATGATCGCGGGGACCCTCTCCCGGAAGCCGATCAGACCCGCCAGGACCAGAAGCAGCGTCCCCGCGAGATGGCCCAGGATGATCGCCCAGATTCCCTTGGCCGCCCCCAGTTCCGCGAGGTATCCCCCGGTCAGGATTTCGGCCACGGAGACCGCCGCGCCGAACCAGAGGAAGAAGAGATTGACGCCGCTGAGCTGCGTTTTTTCCACGATTCAACCCCTATCCGGCCGTCTTCCAGGACTCCGGCTCTACGGCCGTACCGCCTTCGGCGGCGAGGAGCGGCGCCAGGTGGTTGGTCGGCCCGTGCCCTCCCCCTACGCGCCAGGCCCGCCGGATCGCCTCGGTGATGTAGCGCTTGGCTGCCGCCACGGCTTCGGAAACATCCATCCCGCGACCGAGGAAGGCAGCCATCGCCGCCGAATAGGTACAGCCCGTCCCGTGGGTGTCCGCGGTCGCGATCCGGGGCGCGCTGTAGTTCTGGAATCCATGGCCATCATAGAGGAGGTCCGCTGCCTCACCCGCCAGGTGCCCCCCCTTCACGACCACATGCCTGGCCCCCAGACGACCGATGATCCGCGCCGCCTCCTTCATGTCGGAAAGGGTGGCAATCCCGATCCCGGAGAGCACCTCGGCTTCGGGGATGTTCGGTGTCAGGACCAGGGCAAGCGGGACGAGCTCCGCAATCAGCGTCCTCTTCGCCTCTTCTCGGATCAGCGACATACCCCCCTTGGCGACCATCACCGGATCGACGACGAGCTTTTCCACGCGGTACTGCCGGATCTTCCCGGCGACGACGCGGATCACATCGGAGGTGGCCAGCATCCCGGTCTTGGCCGCGTCGATCCCGATGTCGGTTGCCACCGCGTCGAACTGGGCGGCCACGAACTCCGGCGGCACCTCGTGGATGCCGTGGACCCCGAGGGTGTTCTGGGCGGTGAGCGCCGTGATGACGCTCATCCCGAAACAGCCGAGAACGGTGACCGTCTTCAGATCCGCCTGGATTCCCGCCCCGCCGCCGGAATCGGAACCGGCAATCGTCAATATCCGGACCGGCCTCATCTTTTCACCTCCCCCGGGAAGACCCCGGGCCGAAAATACCTCACCGCCAGCAGGCGCCCCGAATCAACCTCGACAATCCCCTGGTCGCCCCGGAGGCGGTTACTCACCCCGTAGGGGTGATCGATTTCCATGGCAGCCTTTGTGAGCGGAAACTCAAACCCGGTCAGTGTCACCCCCGCAGCCGGCCCCGCAAAGGGGAAGAGCGAGACGGTCTGGCCCGCTTCCCCCGCAATCACTCTCCGGCGGTCGATCAGAAACACCTCGCACCACGAGTCGATCAACTTAACTTCCGTCCCCGCCGGCTTCCCCTGGGCAAGAAGCGAGATGTTCGCCAGGAGATGGTCCACCCGGTATCCGAGGGCTCCCCAGATCCAGACCTCCGCCGGCCCCATCCGAAAGGCCTCCCGGAGCGCCAGCTCCGTATCCGTTTCATCCTTCCGTGGCGCATGGCGGAGGATCCGGCTCCCCTTCGCCTCGTAATCCCGAAGGGCTATAGGATCCAGGGAATCCATGTCGCCGACGATGACGTCGGGGATGAGCCCTGCCGCCTCGAGGTGACGGGCACCGCCGTCAGCACAGATCATGGCCCCAGGATCAACCGCAGCCGCCTGTCTCCGCAGGAAGGCGGGATCGCCCAAGTCTCCGCCGGAAATGACAAAAACCACTTTTTTCATGACTCTTCTCCGCCGGACCCTTCCCCGGAAGGAAGCCGGAAAACAAAAAACCATACCCCGACACGGGTATGGCCTTGCAGACGACGCACGGGAAACAGCCGCTGTCGTTCCCTACGCTGGCATTACCCAGGTCAGGTTCAAAGGGTATCTTCTCAGCCTCTAACTCGGCACCCCTTGCTCTTTGGTGACCTCTTCCTTACTCCAAACCGCCCCCCGAATCAAGCCGATTGTTCCGCGCTGAACCCATGGCCCGCGCCCGCCAATCCATTCTTCACGCATGGTAACTGGTAGAGGTAATATAAAATAGTTTACATATTCAAGAGCTCCAGCATCCCTCCGGATCTGCGGCGGTTCACCGCAGGTTCCGGCCGTCCGACCGGCCCGGGTATCCCTGTCCCATACCCGGCCGGCCCGAAGAAAAGATACACAAAACGCAGAGCTTGCCGGTTGGATGTTGAATGATTAAAGATACTTTAGATACGCCGGCGCGCCAGAGTCCCCACTGCCAAGTTGTGGCGAATCTACAGGCTTTTCTGATATTTCTTCGAGGTCAATTGGCATCAGACGGATAAGGTCTCCGATTATTAACGCGAGAATGGGTCATCCCTCAACTTACTATAACGTCAAGCGGGCTGAAGCTCCGGTGACTATTTTTGAAGTCGGAGATTAAGGTCGACAGGCGGGTGCGTCAGCTTTCTGATTGAAATGCACGAAAGCGATACAGGGGAAATGAAGCATATGCTGAATCACAAATGAAAATGGCAGAAATCCGGCCACGAATATGATACATGTACCTATACTAAGATTAGGCTTTCGCATCGATTGGGAATCCAGTATCATAAACACATTCAGCAGTGTCTGCGTTGATTTGAGTGAATTTATAGAACGAGTTCCGGCTATGTGAGATTGTGGAAAGAGCCGTAACCACCAGTTGATTGCAGTATTGTGAGGGAACCTATGTCGAACAACATCAATGAAAAAAATCTGAACGAATTGATTAATCTGTGCAAAAAACTGCTCGACGAAAATTCCCCGAAATCATCCCCCGAAAGCGATCCGACGCTTCAACCAATAAGAAATCAGGCTGAACTGTCAATAACAACAGAAGAAACACAGGGGGTTGCAATTGGGAACAGACAATTATTAAGAAAACTTGTTCCCATACTTCTGAAAATTGCCCTCGTGACCTGTGTCTTCTTTTCAATCTACGAGGGGATCAAACAACTTGTTTTCGCAGACCTGATTCTATGGCAGTCTCACATAATAACGATTGTTTTTGCGGGTCTTGTAGCCTCCTTTGGCGCATATTTTCCGCTAAGGCAGATAGAAATTCTATACCAAAAAAGCATCAGTGAACTGGCTGCAAGAAAGAGGGCACAGGCTGTTTTAAAAGAAAGCGAAGAACGCTACCGGCAGTTATTCGAATTGGAGTCGGACGCCCTATTCTTGGTCGATGAAATGACAGGTCAGATATTGGAGGTGAATGCTGCGGGGGAAAAACTCTATGGATTTCAGCGTGAAGAATTCTTAAGTATGAAGAAGGAGGAGTTAATTGATAAAAAGATTGATTCTTCAATTAAAGATGCTCGGCAGGAATTCCCAAGCGATTTCGTTTTTCACCGACGAAAAGACAGGAGTATCTTCCCGGTTGAAATTTCATCTTCCAAAGTAAATTGGTACGGGAAAAAAGTGCATCTATCTGCCATCAGAGACATAACCGAACGCGTAAACGCCCAACGTAGGATCGAGCTTCACAGGGCATTTCTCAAAAATGTAATGGATGCCAATCCCAATTTTATATATGTCATCGATACAGAGTATCAGATCGTTCATGCCAATCGTGCGTTTGCGGATTTATTTGGGATGTCGCCTGAGCAGCTGATTGGGATGAAGATTAAAGATCTTCCATCAGACTTGGATTTTGTAAAAATTATTCGAAAGGATGAAATATCAATTATAAGCCAGGGAAAAGATCGGATTGAGCGCGAAGAGCATTTTATAGATTCCAAGGGGAGTCCGCACTGGATTTTGAGCATTGTGGTTCCCCTCAAAAATGAAGACGGAGATGTTGAACAACTGATTGGTGTAAGCACTGATATTACGCAACGAAAACAGGCGGAAGATGATCTAAAGACCCGGGAAATTGAGCTCGAAATGAAGTCCCGGAATCTGGAAGAGGTCAACACAGCCTTGAAGGTATTGCTCAAACAAAGGGAAGCCGATAAGAAAGAAATGGAAGAAATGTTCTTAACCAATGTCAAGGATCAGATCATTCCTTATATTGAAAAATTAAAGAAAAGCAAACCTAATACAGATCAAAAAGCTTGTATTGAAATAATGGAAGCGCATGTTAACGATATCATATCACCTTTTCTAAAAAGCATTACGTCTAAGTACGTCGACCTGACACCAAAGGAAATTCAAGTGGTCAGCTTGATTAAAGATGGGAAAACAACGAAAGAAATCGGGCTATTGTTAAACATATCTCCCGGGTCTGTGGATCTTCATAGATACCATATTCGTAAAAAACTGAAGATCAACAAACAGGACGTGAATCTCCGTTCCTACCTAATTTCTCTGCCTTGATACAGATCCCCTGCATTTGATATGTGATCTTCTTTATATCTTTTCTCCTTGCACGCCCGGAAGTAAGTCGTAACAAATCGATATAGTAACTATAATTATGCTAATACGTATTTTCATACCTTTGCCATTTCTCTCTTTTTTCTATCAGACTTAGACTATGTGTTCCATATGTAATCTTTTAACATTCCCCGTAATTCCATCCAAGGATATATTCCTCATCAACGAGACACTTAATTTATTGCGAACACAAAAATATTGAGATTGTTCACATTTGCGTAAACGTCGTGGCCCCGGCTAAGGGGAAATGCATATCATGAGCCTGAGGTTCAATTAGATGTAAAAGTTAGGGACTTCCCGGACAGTCAGTCCCTCTTCGGTGGCGATGTTTAAGCCGCCTCTTTTGTCGTCACCTGCTCTTTGATAACCTTGCCAGCCTCGATAGTCTCGATCGGTCTCTTGCCCATGTTCCGGTAACC
>JAJFTY010000052.1 GCA_021372695.1 Deltaproteobacteria bacterium | reverse complement strand
GCGGGCGGCCGCTTCAACATCCAGGCCTCCAAGTGCTGGACCAAGGAGGAGGCCAAGGAGCGCGACGGGCTGATCTATGGGAAGCAGGGGGCGAGGGCGCGGATGAAGTGGTTCCACGACCACGGCTACGGCAACGCCGGGGCCACGAGCGGCCACCTGATCCCCGGCTACGAGCGGGCGCTCAAGCTGGGCTGGCGGGGGATCCGGGAGGAGATCGTTTCTCACTACGATAGGCTCGGGAGTGCGGAGAAGGCCGGACCGCGGGGA
Source organism: Deltaproteobacteria bacterium (assembly GCA_021372695.1). The sequence continues at coordinate 2,235 of JAJFTY010000052.1, read as the reverse complement.
GCTGAGCTTCGCGCCATGATGACCGCGGCCTCCATGCCGGGCGGACTGGCGGCGAAGTATGCCGAACTCTGCGGGACACAGGCCGCCGCGGAGCAGGAAACCGGCCGCCAGGAAGAGCTCGGGCAGATGGCCGCAAACCTCCGGCGCGTACCCGAGGAGCCGGCCCGCACCTTCTGGGAGGCGGTGCAATCCCTCTGGCTCACCCACATGCTCGTCATGAGCGACGAGAACTACCCCGGCCCGGGCGTCTCCTTCGGCCGGATCGACCAGTACCTCTACCCCTACTGGCAGAAGTCCTTGGACGAAGGCATGGACCGCGAATTCGGCAAGGAGATCCTGAAGTGCTTCTGGGTCCACGCGAACACCGCCTACGACGCGATGATCCGCGTCGGCAACAACGGCATCACCGCGGGCTACGGCCAGCTCATCACCCTCTCCGGCCGGGGCGCCGGAGGGAAGGACATGACGAACGACCTCACCTGCGCGATCCTGGAGGTCATCGACGAGATGACGCCGATGCTCGAGCCCAAGCCCAACGTCCGGCTCCACCGGGAGAGCCCGGATGCGCTCCTCGACCGGGTGGTGGAGATGATCTCCGCGAGTCAGGGCGCCCCCTTCCTGCTCAATTTCGACGAGCGCTCCATGGCGGGCATGATGCGCGAGGCCGCGAAGGCGCACGTGGAGCACCTGATCAACGAAAACAACGTCCACGAGTACGCGCCGGTGGGCTGTCTGGAGAACACCATGGTGGGGAACGACCGCTCCGGCACCGTGGACAACAACCTGAACCTGCTGAAGGCCGTCGAACTGGCCCTCAACAACGGCCGGGACCTCATCGAATTCACCGACCCGATCACGCTGAAGCGCGAGAAAATCCGCCAGGACGGGCCAGCCACGGGCGATGCGGCACGATTCAGGAACTGGGAGGAATTCTGGCAGGCCTACGCCGTGCAGACCCGCGACATCGTCCGGCGCTGTGCGGAGCTCTACGAGGCCTCCGAATCGATCCGCGCCCGCTTCTGCCCGACGCCCTACCTCTCCTGTCTGGTCAAGGGGTGTGCGGAGAAGGGGCTCGACATCACCCAGGGCGGGGCCGAGCTCAACTTCACGACGCTCGAGGCGGTCACCTTTGCGACCACCGTCGATTCGCTGCTCGCGATCAAGCAGCTCGTCTTCGACGGTCAGGAGTGCACCGTGGCCGAGCTCGTGGCCGCGCTGAAGGCGAACTGGCAGGGCCATGAGCTCCTCCAGGCCAAGGCCCGGTTCAAGACGCCGAAATTCGGCCGGGACGACGACGCGGCCGACGAAATGGCCGCCAGGGTGATGGAGCTCTGGTGCGAGGAGACCTGGAAGTACCGGACCGTTTCGACGAACCGCCAGTTCCGGCCGGGGATGCTGAGCTGGAACTACTGGGTGGGCGATGGGTTCATCCTGCCGGCGAGCCCGGATGGGAGGCCCAAGGGGAGGTTCCTCTCGAACGCGATCTGCCCCAGCAACGGCGCGGACATCAACGGGCCCACGGCGAACGCCAGCTCCGTGGGCAAGGTGATGGGGGGACGGGCAGGGGAGGGGCCGGGCGACTTCGAAGGGTACTTCAACTGCCTGCCGAACGGTGCCAGCCACACGATCACCATCAACCCCTCGCTCCTCCGCGACCCGGAACACAAGGCCAAGTTCAAGGCCTTCCTCCAGGGGTATGCCGAGAACGGCGGGAGCTGCCTGCAGATCAACATGCTGGACGCGGAGATGCTGAAAGACGCGCAGAAGCGGCCGGAGGAGTACCAGTCGCTCCTCGTGCGGATCACGGGCTACAACGCCTACTTCACGACCATCGGCCGCGAGCTCCAGGATGAGGTGATCGCGCGGATCAGCCACGAGTCGCTGTAAATTTGGGGTCAGAGTCGATTTTTTGGGTCAGGGAATGGCCAACAACGAAACTCCGGGTCCCATCGGAACGATCCTGCGGATCCAGCGGATGTCCACGGAGGACGGCCCGGGCATCCGCAGCACGGTCTTCTTCAAGGGATGTCCCCTGAACTGCCTCTGGTGCCACAACCCGGAGAGCATCTCGCGGATGCAGGAGCCCCACTGGATGAGAGCGAAATGCATCGGCTGCCGCTCCTGCGCGGCGGCCTGCGATCGGGGCGCGATCCAGGCCGCTGACCGCGGGATCGTTATCGACCGGGCGCTCTGCTCCCCCTGCGAAGCCTGTTCTCAGGCCTGCCCGACCACGGC
>JAJFTY010000049.1 GCA_021372695.1 Deltaproteobacteria bacterium | reverse complement strand
ATCGGCGGTTTGTCTGGTGGTTGCTTTTCTGTTGCTCATTGTGCCGTACATTCCTCAAGTGGCATTCTGGCGTAAAAAAGCCATTGAAGAAGCAAGCGACGACTATTGAGAGAAGGTTTCGCAATCGAAAAAAATTCACACTCGTTCAGGGGGATACGCTCATGAAAAAAGTCTATTTTCTCGCATTGCTGTGTTGTCTCATTGCCCTTCCGACCCTTGCGTTGGGAGCGGGCTTTCCCACAAAACAGATAACCATTGACATTGGTTATGCTCCGGGCGGTTCGACGGACCTGGTCATCAGGGCGCTGGCTGCGGAGACCTCCAAGATTCTGGGCCAGCCTATCCTGATCACGAACAGCCCGGGTGCGGCGGGCAACGTCTCGCTGGGCAAGATCAAAAGCCAGAAGCCGGACGGTTATGCCCTGAGTGCCGCTCCGACGGCAAACGTCTATCGCATTCCCCATATGCAGAAGACGCCGTTCAAGGCGTCCGACCTGGTGCCGATTGGTGAATTTTCTCAATATCAGTACGGCGTAGCGGTCAGGTCAGATTCCCCGTGGAAGACATGGGAGGATTTCATTGCCTATGCGAAAGCCAACCCCGGCAAGATCAAGTATTCCACTGCAGGAATCGGTACGGGACAGCATCTCGGCATGGAGTATGTCGCCCAGAAGAACGGGATCAAATGGACAATGGTGCCCTTCAAGGGCGGCGTAGAGGCATCCATGGCGGTACTGGGGGGCCATGTAGACGCCATTTCCCAGACGACGGAGTTCAAGGATCACGTGCTTGCCGGGAAAATGCGCATGCTACTGGCGTGGAACGACAAACCGCTCATCAGCTTCCCCAAGGTCCCGACGGCAAAACAAAAGGGGATCAATGTGCAGGTTGCCACGGGAATCACCCTCTGGGCCCCCAAGGGGATTCCCCAGGATGTGGTCAATACGCTCGCCGCAGCCTTTTCCAAGGCAGCCAAAACGGATGCGGTGAAAAATGTCTGTTTGAAGTTCGACATGCCCAACGACTTTCTCGGCCCGAAGGAAGTCTCCGAGTTGGTAAAGACACAGGACAAGGTCATGGGCGACTTTATCAAGAGCCTCGGTTTGGGGATTTACGCGAAAAAGTAGGATCGGCCCGGCGTATTTTGAGGACAGCACGACCTTGGTCCGGACGAGGCTTGGGTCGTGCAACATCGTTCTCTGGGGGGATTTCTCGGGGGCTCCCGTGAAATTGGTGAACAGCTGCAGCCAGGCGACGAGATGGATATCAGGAAGCGGCCTGGTCGTTCGAGTCGTTGCCGTGGCGGTTGAGGGAACATGATGTTGTTGCAATAAGTAGTCCTCAATTATGTATACATAATTGTGTGTAATATAGTAGCCTGTTCAGGCTGGAAGGAGATTCGATATGGGAAGAGTTGCCATTATTGGTGTGGGACAAAGCAAATTCGTCCGGAGTTATCCCGGATCGATCAAGGAATTGTCGTATGAAGCATATCGGGAGGCGATGGATCATGCCGAGATCACGAACGAGAACATCGATGCCACGATCGTGTGCTCGGCGCCGGAATACGACCGGCAGCGGTCGCCTGCGGGTGTGATCATGGAATATCTTGGCCTGAATCCGCAGCCGACCTTGTATACGGAGTCTCTCTGCTCGTCGAGCAGCACGGGCCTGCGGCTGGGCTACTCACTGATAAAATCCGGGCTTCACGACGTCGTTCTGGTTCTCGGCTTTCAGATCATGTCGCAGATCTCTTCCGCAGAGACGCAGGAGAGAATGGGAAGAGGGGCGGATATCCAGTGGGAAGCGCCTTTCGGAACGATGATGCCCGCCTACTACGCCATGCACGCCCAGGCGCACATGGCCAAGTACGGAATGACAAAAGAGGATCTCGCCCTGGTTCGCGTCAAGGCGGCAACCTACGGCCAGTTGAATGAAAAGGCCGTATACCGAAAGCCGGTGACGCTCGAGATGTTCAACGATCCTGCCGGGTTCATCGGAGGGCCTGTGGCAAGCCCTCTGAGAGGGGGTGACTGCTGTGCCAATGCCGACGGAAGTTCCTGTGTGATCCTGGCCAGTGAGGAGAGGGCGAAGCAGCTATGCAAAAAACCGGTGTGGATCATGGGGATCGGGGCCGCTTCCGCCCCGGTAAACCTGGCGGCCCGTGACCGGTATACCGGCTTCGTATGTGCCGAGATGGCGGCCGGCCGCGCCTACAAGATGGCGGGAATAACAGCCAAGCATATCGATGTGGCTGAAGTCCACGATTGCTTCACGATCGCGGAAATCTTTGCATACGAAGGCCTCGGTTTTGCGCAACCTGGAGGAGGCCCGGAGTTGATTCGATCCAAAGAAGTCTACAAAGAGGGCAGGATTCCCGTTAATCTGGATGGGGGTCTCCTGTCCAAGGGGCATCCCATCGGGGCCACAGGCGGCTCTCAGATCAGGACCATCGTCCTTCAATTGAGAGGCGAGGCGGGGGCGATTCAAGTGAAGGAGCCGACGTTCGGACTGGTTCACAACATGGGAGGCGTCGGAATTTATGCAAATATCACCATCCTGGGGAGAGAATAATCATGGCAAAGGAAACGATAGACGATCGATTCAAGAAATTCGGTTCGGTGAGCTTTGTCGCCGTGTCGCGCGTGAACGACTTCATCGACTATCTCGATAAGGGCAAGCTGATGGGAACCCGCTGCTCGCACTGTGGCAGCAATTTCTTCCCGCCTCGGGCCGATTGCTTCAAGTGTCGGAAAAGTTCCATGGAATGGTTCGAGGTCAAGAATACGGGGGAACTGGCAACCTTCAGTACGCTGACCTATGCACCGGCAGGATTTGAGAAAGAGCTGCCCTATACCATAGCCGTTCTGGATTACGGCAAATTCAGGGTGTTCGGCAGGACGGATCCCGCCATCCCGGCAGAAGAACTCCGTGTCGGCATGCAAATGAAAAGCGAAGCGACAAAAACCGCCGAGGGCAAACTGACGTACGTTTTCAAAAAAGTATGACCTCCCTCCTGAGCCTGGGGGGCTGGATCTGATCATCTACCCCCCGGGCCAGTCGGCCAATGGCAAATCAGTACAAGCAAATCGCTTCAGGGATGAGCCGACGGGTCAATTTAAGTCATCGGAAAAACGGCTATCCGTCTCGAATACAAAGTGAAAGACTGAAGGAAACATAAAATTCCCAATGGACCATTTTTGAGGAGAACAGCATGTTTTTCCCGGCATACAGACCCAGGCGATTGAGACGGAATGAATATTTGCGGCGACTCATCCGAGAGACGAAGCTCTCCGTCGATGATCTCGTTCACCCCCTGTTTGTCGTTTCAGGGAAAAACGTGAATGAGCCGATCAAGTCCATGCCGGGTACATTTCAGCTCTCGATTGATTACCTCGTCCAAGAGGTACAACAGTCCAGAAACCTCGGTATTCCTGCCATTCTCCTGTTCGGCATCCCCGACGAAAAGGATGAGGCCGCAAGCGGAGCCTTTCGCTGCGATGGCATCATTCAGCAGGCAACGAAGGCCATCAAGGACAAGGTTTCCGACATCCTCGTCATTACGGACCTCTGCTTCTGCGAATACACGAGCCACGGCCACTGCGGGCATCTGAAAGACGGGGAAGTGAACAACGATGAGACCTTGGAGATGCTGGGCAAGACGGCTGTTTCCCAGGTCGAGGCTGGCGCCGACATGGTGGCGCCGTCAGCCATGATGGACGGGCAGGTGGAAACGATCCGAAAAGCCCTGGACGAGACGGGGTTTGAAAACACCCCAATCATGGCCTATGCGGCTAAGTATGCCTCACATTTTTACGGTCCTTTCCGCGAGGCGGCGGAATGCCCCCCGCAGTTCGGAGACCGCACGGGTTATCAGATGGATCCGGCCAACAGCGACGAGGCCATCCGCGAGATTGCGCTCGACATCGAAGAAGGGGCGGACATCATAATGGTGAAACCGGCATTGCCGTACCTCGACATCATCCGTCGGGCGAGAGAGTCGTTCGAATATCCTATCGCGGCGTACAACGTTAGCGGCGAATTCGCCATGATCAAGGCAGCGGCTCGGATGGGTTGGCTCGACGGAGAACGCGCAATGATGGAGGCACTCACATCGATCAAGCGCGCAGGCGCGGATATCATTCTTACCTATTTTGCTCCGGAAGCAGCGAAACTACTTCAGAAGTAGAGGCAAACGCTAAGCATCAAGGGTTTATGACCAGTGGCCCTAGCGGCATAAGGCTCTCAGCACACCGCGTGTCTGTCACTGGCGGAGAAAGAGTCGTTCGAGCGATCCACCAGATAAAACCCGATTGATGTCATAACGCGCAATTGCCTGGGCGGAAGGTCCCTTTTATGGTCCGCAAGAGATGAAAGCAACCAACGCCCTGTTGATCAAAGACATTGCCCTTCGGATTTCGCCCTCGCGTCGCTGGATCCTATTTACTGCCTTGTTACTGCTTTTTGGACTGTCGATGTTTTACCGGTCCTCTCTAGCCGTGCTGGCGCCCGATCTGGTGAGAGACCTCCGGCTGGACATGGCAGACCTGGGTCTCATCTCAGCATCATTTTTCTATGCTCATGCACTTTTGCAGATCCCCGGGGCTCTGCTTCTTGACCGAATCGGACCGGCCAAGATCATGCCGGCCTTCTATTTCGTCGCTCTGGCCGGTGCAGTCCTCTTTTCGGTTGCCGAATCGACCGGGATTATGGTTCTTGGCCGACTGCTCATGGGCGTCGGTATGGCCTGTGCCTTTATCGGAGCATTGAAAATATTTACCCTCCGATTCTCCACGTCGAACTTCGGGACCCTGTCATCTTTTCTCTATTCTGTGGGCAATGCAGGCGTCATCCTGGCCACGACGCCTCTAGTCCTGTGCATGCAGGTGGTCGGTTGGCGCAATGCTCTCCTGCTTACAGCCCTCTTTCACTTCGTCGTAACTTTGGTTTTTATCTTCTCGATACGGGACTGCTCGAAAGGGGGCAAATGCAAATCGGCAATCGTGGCTGTGGACCAGGCCGGCATCCTCAAAGGGATTTGCCTCATCCTTCAAAACCGACAGGTCTGGCTGCTCTCCGCCGCGGCATTTATCCGCTATGGCATCATCTCTGCGGTACAGTCCATCTGGGCAGGGCCGTATCTCAGGGTTGTGATGGGGGTCTCCCCCGTGATGACAGGCAACATCCTGTTTCTGCTTACGCTGGGAATCATTGTCGGCGGTCCGATCAGCGGTTTCCTGTCGGATCGCGTATTCGGCACGCGAAAATGGATCATGGTTGTAGCCACGTCGGGGCTTTGCCTTATCCTGGCTGTGCTTGCTGTGCTGCCGAGCGGTCTGCCTGCCTGGTGTCTGGCCGTGCTCTTCATGATCTTCGGCATGTTATCCAGCACGGGGGTTCTCCAGTTTGCCCAGGTCAAGGAACACGTGCCGTCCGATTACTCGGCTACAGCCATGACATTTATTAATATCTTTGCGGTCTTGGGGGCGGGCATAGTCATGCAGGGGATGGGTGTCCTGATCGCATCGTCTCATTCGGAGGCTATTCTGCGTGTCGAAGCTTTCCGAAATGCATTTCTGCTCTGTGCCGCTTTAATGGGAGTTGCAATGGTTCTATATGCGGCTACGAAAGAGAGCTATCTGCGAAAGTAGTGCTCGGCGACGGAGACCCCTCATGCCTGGCAGAGGGACCAACCGGTGTTCGAGAAAATTCTGGCGATTTTAACGATGAGAACATCAGAAACCCGTACATTATGTTCGCATTTTCCACAAGGCAATCCGAGTTGACATCGATGAAGTTCCCCAGCAACGTGAAAACCCGGGCGGGCACACGGCCTTAACGATCAGAAGATGAACTGCCGGCAGGAAGCAGATGTGCTTACCTCAGGGCCGGTGTGAAGGCAGCGCAGGCGTACATACAAAGTCCTTATCCCTAAGATGAAGGCTGCCGGGATAACGGATAAGCAGATCAAGACCATTCTGGTGGACAATCCGCGACGTCTCTTTGGATAGCAGGAGATGACGGCATCGTAAAAGAAGAAATACATGCGCGGGGGAAGGCCGGAAAAAAGAGGGCCTCCTCCGCGCATTTCTTTTCATGTCCTCAGAAGAAGAAATCCATCCTCAGAATGGATAAAGTCGCTATCCAACGCTCACTTGCTTTTGGTGTTGCCCCGAGGGTCAGCCACGAATCCGTTCGGGTCACGTTTCTTGTGTGGATGAGTGCGATGCTCGTGGGCTCTCTGCCTTACTTGCTGACGAGGGGAAGCGCGGTTTCTAGCGGATTCGGTGGGGCTTGACGGATTTGATGCCGCGGTAGTGGATCTCGCAGGTCACGGGAACGGAGCCCGAGACGGCCTTGACTTCCCGGTCGATCGCCTTGTGCTCCCGGATGCTCCGGGCGACCCCGCGCAGCAGGATCCCGTCGCCCCCGGGCTCCACCTCCAGGGTCGGGATGAGGAACTCGGGGTTGGTCGCCACGGCGGCCTTGATCCGCGCGGCCAGGGCCCGCATCTCCAACTGCCGCTGCGCCTCCGGGGTCTTGATCCGATCCTTGGCGGCCAGCAGGTTGCGCACGATCTCAAGGATCTCCTCCATCGCCCGCTCGCCCGTGTCGAACTTGATCTCGTAAGCCTCCGGATCGTCCCACTTCTTCCCGTAGAGCTGGCGCACCACCGAGGCGATCTCCCAGTCGGCCTGGCGCACCAGCAGCTTCGCCGTGTCACGGCTGATGTTTTCCTTCGACATCATCCGCTCGATCCGCTTCTCCGCGGGGGCCACC
>JAJFTY010000048.1 GCA_021372695.1 Deltaproteobacteria bacterium | reverse complement strand
AGTTCGAGTCCGCCTTCAATGATCAGGGCCATGGCTGCATTCCTGCGATCGTTTGAAAATCAATAGCACACAACCCGCGAAATGTAAACGCATCGGCCTGTCGCCCTCGGTGTAATCCCTTGTCTGTCGCCTTTGCGGACTTGTCGACCCTCAACCCATCGATGATGCTCTGCACGAATCGGAATGAATTACGGGTCAGTGACACAGGATCTTTCGGGATGGGAACGATATCTTTTCACCCTGCCTTTTCATCTTGCCCCCCGCGTTCTGCTTTCCATGCCCCTCAATAATACTTGACAATAGTTGTTATTCATATATATGAATAACAACTATTTGAGGATTCCAGGATGTTGAGAGGAATCTTTGACTTCGGACCCAAGGAGGGCGGCCAAAATGGCAAGCGAAATCATCATGGTGATCGGAGCCGGGCAGATGGGTTCAGGCATTGCCCAGGCAGCAGCCGAGGCAGGCTACGGAGTGATCCTGCATGATGTCCAAATGGATTTCGTGAAAAACGGCATGAGCCGTATCGACAAGGTCCTGTCATCCCAGGTTAAAAAGGGAAAGATCGACGATGAAGAGAAAGGAAGGATACAATCCCGTATCAAAGGGTCCGTCACATACGACGAGGCCCGGGATGCACACTGGATCATCGAGGCCGTATTCGAAGATGGGGATTTGAAGGCCAAAATCTTCTCGGCGCTCGACGAAATCAGCCGGCCCGAAACCCTCTTTGCGACGAACACGTCCTCCATCCCGATTACGCGCCTTGCCGCCTCCGTGAAGAGGGCGGATCGGTTTATCGGCATCCATTTCTTCAATCCTCCCCAGGTCATGCGCCTTGTCGAGATCATTCCGGGACTCAAGACGTCGCGGGAGACCATCCTGGAGGCCCGTCGATTTGTCGATACGCTCAAGAAAGAAAGTGTGCTCGTCAAGGATGTGCCGGGATTCCTGGTCAACCGGATCAATACGGCATTGAGGCTCGAGGCCTACAATTGTCTCATGGAAGGGGTCGCAAGCCTGGAAGACATCGACAAGGCCTTGAAGCTCGCGCTAGGTCATCCCATGGGGCCCTTTGAGCTGGCGGACTTCGTCGGTCTCGATGTCGGGCTGAATGTCCTGAAGACATTGCATGACGGATACAAGGATCCGAAGTGGCGGCCCAGCCTGCTATTGGAGAAGCTGGTCTTGAGCGGAGATCTGGGTCGGAAATCAGGTAAGGGTTGGTACGATTACACGTCGGGACAGAAAGTGCCGAGAACGGATGTGCAATTCTAACCCCCCGGGTTCTTGGATGGCCCCGACGTAAATCCGAATTTCATGAGTAAACGATTCAAGGAAGGGTTGTATGGGCAAGGTTGGAATTATCGGCGTAGGACAGACTAAATTTGTGCGCGCCTTCAACGGTTCGATACGGGAATTGGCCTTCGAGGCCTACCGGGAGGCCATGAAGGATGCAGAGATGACCACAAACGACATCGATGCCACCATCGTCTGCTCCGCACCGGAGTATGACAAGCAGCGCTCCCCTTCCGGTATTCTTGCTGAATACTTCGGGTTGAATCCCCAGCCGACGTTCTACGTGGAGTCCCTCTGCTCATCGAGTACGACGGGGGTGCGCCTGGCCTATTCCCTGGTGAAATCGGGCCTGCACGATGTGGTCATGGTGGCCGGGTTCCAGAAGATGTCGGAAATCACCTCGGCGGAATCACAGGAACGGATGGGCCGGGGTGCCGACATCCAGTGGGAGGCGCCTTTCGGCACGATGATGCCCGCCTACTACGCTATGTATGCCCGGGGCCACATGGCAGAATACGGGACGACGTCGGAGGACTTGGCCCTGATTCGCCTGAAATCTTCCATCTACGGCGCGCGCAACGAGAAGGCCATGATCCGCAAGCCGCTGAGCCCGCAGGTTTTCGAGGATCCCGCCAATCCGTTGAACAACCCGATCGCGAGCCCCCTGCGTATGAGGGACTGCTGCGCCAACGCCGACGGCGCCTCCTGCATCATCGTGGCGAGCGAGGAAAGGGCGAAGTCGCTTTCCAGAAAGCCGGTGTGGATTCTCGGGCTCGGCTCCGCAACCGCAGCGGTCAACATGGCAGGGCGAGATACCTTCTCCGGCCTGGCGGCGGCGGTTGATGCGGGAAAGCAGGCCTACCGGATGGCGGGCGTCGGACCGCAGGATATCGATGTGGCCGAAGTCCACGACTGTTTCACCATAGCCGAACTGATGGCGTACGAGAACCTGGGATTTGCCAAACCCGGCGAGGGCGTCGAACTGATCCGCGCAAAGGAGACGTACAGGGAAGGGAAAATCCCCGTGAACGTCGACGGCGGGCTTCTTTCGAAGGGTCATCCCATCGGGGCCACGGGAGGTTCCCAGGTGAGAACGGTCGTCCTGCAGTTGCGCGGCGAAGCCGGACCCATACAGGTGGAGGACGCCTCCATTGGCCTTGTCCACAATATCGGCGGCGTCGGGATCTACGCCAATGTAATGATCTTGGGGAGAGAATAGTCATGGCCGAAAAAGAGATCGACTGCCGGTTCAGCAAATTCGGGACGGTCAGTTTTACGGGTCTCACCCGGGTGAACGATTTCATCGACCACCTGCAGCAGGGAAGGGTCATGGGCACCCGGTGTAAGACCTGCGGAACCCGATACTTCCCGCCGCGGGCGGACTGCTGCAAGTCCCTGGACAGCGATATGGAATGGTTCGACGTGAAGGGTACAGGGACATTGCTCACCTACAGCACCCTGTCATATGCGCCCACGGGCTTCGGCCAGGATCTGCCGTACACGATTGCCGTGGTGGACTTCGGCTCCGTCCGGGTGTTCGGCCGTCTCCATCGGTCCATTCCGGCAGAGGACATTGCGATCGGTATGCCGTTGAAGCCGGCTGTGCGCAACATGCCGGACGGAAACCTGATGTACGAGTTCCTGGTGGCCTCATGACGCGATTGCAGATTGCGAAGAAAGGGGAACCCGCGAATATGCCCATGAGAGGATTCAAAAAAGTCGTTCTCAGCCGAAAGTCCGACTACATCGTCGAGCAGATTTACGAGGCCCTTCTCCGGGGAGACCTGAAGCCCGAGCAGCGCCTGTCTTCGGAAAGCGAGCTTGCGGAAACCTTCGGGGTGAGCAAACTCACTGTCCGCGAGGCCGTCCGCTCCCTGGAACAAATGGGGATTGTGGAGGTCCGCAAAGGCGGAACCGGGGGGTTGTTCATCCGGGAGGCCGATCTTGCTTCCACCGTCAGGCAGATGGAGAACATCTTGCGCATACCCCATATCACCGTAGTGGATCTGACGGAGACCCGGGTTGCCCTCGAGACGTACATCCTGCGGGATCTCCTCCCGCACAAAAAAATTCCCGACAAGATGCTTTCCAGGCTGAAGGATAATATTGAGATGGCTGAACTGTACTTCAAGGAGGGGAAAAACCTCGAGCGCCTCCGGGCCAACTTCGAATTCCATCTGATGCTTTCCTCCCTCACGGACAACAACATGATCATCATTCTTCACCGCCTGACCTGCGACATGCTGATCCGTTTCTTCCAGCTTGCCCGTCCCTCGCACGAGATGTTCATGAAAACGCTGGACTATCACCGCAAAATACTGGCGGCGATCCGGGATCGCGAGTTCGAGCAGGCGGCACGGATCAACGCCGAACACATGCGGGCGGCAAGCAGGAAGATGACGGAAAAATCGAAGCAGCAGTCCTTCCTGCAAGTCGGAGAATGACGACGCGCGGGAGCCGGAGGGATCAGCCGGTTCCTGAACATTGAGGCCAACAATCCCAGCGACGGAGGTAACCTATGGAGAATCCTTACCTGGCCGAATACCGCTCCAAGCGGGTTAGCGCCGATCAGGCGGCATCCCTGGTGCAATCGGGCGACTACGTGGAATTCGGTTACTGCCTCAGCAAGGCGATTGCCTTGGATATCGCCCTTGCACGGCGGAAGGACGAGCTGTTCGACGTCAACGTCCATTGCTCCAACACCCTCTCGAAAGTCTATATCGCCGAGGCCGATCCCCGGGGTGACCATTTTACCTACAGCACGGGCCACTGTTCCACCGGCGAACGGCCATTGATGGGCACCTTTGGATTCTATGTGCCGTCGAGCTTCGGGCAGAATCCGGAATGGTTCAGGCGGGCCTATCGCCCCGTTACCATCGTCATGATCCAGACCCGCCCGATGGACAAGCACGGTTACTTCAATTTCGGCCCGTCGGCGACCTTATTGAAGGCCTGCTGCGAAATGGCCGACACGGTCGTCCTGGAAGTGAACGAAAAAGTGCCCCGGGCCCTCGGCGGCAGGGAGGAAGCCGTCCATATCTCGGACGTGGATTACATCGTGGAGGCCCCCGAAGCGTGCGTGGATTATTACGAGGTCAAGTCTCCGCCGATCACAGCCGTGGACATGAAGATTGCCGAGTATGTGGTCTCCGAGCTGGAAGACGGCGCCTGCCTGCAGCTAGGCATCGGCGGCATGCCCAACGCCGTGGGGAAGCTGATCGCCCAGTCCGATTTGAAGGACCTCGGGATCCACACGGAAATGCTCTGCGATGCCATGCTGGAGATGCACAAGGCCGGTAAGGTTACGGGCCGGCGCAAGACAAACGGCAGGGGCAAGATCGTCTACACCTTCGCCCTGGGATCCCGGGAACTCTATGATTTCATCGATGACAACCCCGCGCTGGCGATGTTCCCCGTCGATTACACGAACAGTCTTCGCGTCATTTCGCAGAACGAACGCGCCGTCTCCATCAACAGCGCCATCGAGGTCGATCTGACGGGACAGGTCTGTTCCGAATCGGTCGGGACGAAGCACATCAGCGGTTCGGGCGGGCAGCTGGAGTTCCATTGGGGCGCCTACCTGTCGCCCGGGGGGAAGGCGTTCATCTGCATCGGTTCCATCTATGAGGGAAAAAGCGGGGAGATCATCTCCCGGATCAAACCCATCCTGACCCCGGGAGGGATCGTCACCACGCCCAGGCCGACCGTGAATTACCTGGTCACCGAATACGGCAAGGCGAATCTGAAAGGCAAGTCTACATGGGAGCGTGCCGAGGCGATTATTTCCATCGCCCATCCCGACTTCAGGGAGGAACTGATCCGGGAGGCCGCAAAACTGGGCATCTGGAAAACGTCGAACAAGAGGGATCGATCCTGATCGGCCCGGAACATGAAAAAATGAAGCAGAAGGTTTCCAGCAAAAAACTAGGGAGGTGTGTCATGAAGTCACGGTGTCTGAGAATCGTTGCCGGCATCTGGATGTGCCTGTTTGCGATGTTCTTGGTGTTTGGATGCCAGGGCAGCTCAACGAAAAGCGAGACCACGAAGAGCGAAGGCGCGAAAAGCGCAGATACGAAGTACGTGGGCATCGGCACGGCAACCGTCGGGGGGGCCTGGTACAGCATGGGCGGCGCGCTGGCCAACGTCCTGAGCAAGAACATGCCGAACGTCAAGGCCAATGCGGCTCCGACGGGAGCATCGATCGAGAATCTCGAGAGCATCCGGCAGGGCAAAATGGAAATCGGATTTGCGACGACCGATATCCCCTACTCCATGTACCGGGGGATCAACAATCTTGCAGAGAACAAGAGTTTCCGGGCACTGCTCAACAATGATCTGATCTATCTGGCTATCATCGTGCTCGAAAAATCCCCCATCAAGAAATTTACGGATATCAAGGGCAAGAAGCTGGGGACCGGTGTGCCGGGGAGCTCCAATTACATTATCGTCGAGGAAGTCCTCAAGGCCCACGGGATGACCTATAAAGACGTCAAGCCCTTCCCGGCGGGCGTGTCGCAGCAGACAACGGCCCTGAAGGACGGGAATGTCGACATGTTTGCCTATGTCGTCGCCGGGACGGGCGGAGCCGCGCCGGCCATTGTCGAGTTGACGACGACGGAAAAGGTTCGATTCATTCCCCTGGACAGGAAGATCCTCGAGAAGATCAACAAGGACAAACCCTACTACCTGGTACGAGAGATTGCCCCGGGCTGGGCCAAGGGAATCGACAAGCCCGTCCCCGTTCTGGCGGTGGGAACGACGGTCTGCATCAAGAGCGACCTGCCCGATGAGTTCGTCTACCAGATTGCGAAGACCATTTTCGAGCAGAAGAAGGAGCTCGATTCCATCCATCCGCAGTGGAAGATGACGACGAAGGAAACCGTCGCCGTCGACCTTCCGATTCCCCTGCACCCCGGTGCGGAAAAGTACTACAAGGAAATCGGCGCGCCGATAAGCTATCTCAAATAATCACCGATGGCAGCAGGCGGGTGGACGATGCCCGCCTGCTGCCATCCCTCAACAAGACGGCCTAGCTTGAATGGGGGCAACGGTCATGAATATCGTATCCAGGGTTTTACACAATCTCGGTCTGCGCGGTTTTTTGGGAAAACTCATCGCCGCACTGGGGATCGTCACATCCTCAATTTTTCTCTACACCGCCTATGAGGGGTCCTTCCCCACCTTCACGCAGCGGGGACTCCTTCTGGTCCTTTGCATCCCCATGATCTTTCTTCTGGCCTCCCTGAAAAAGAAGGATCGTTTTGGAAGGTGGCGCGACCTTGCCATGGCCGTCATCTCGCCGATCCCGTTTTTCTATATCATCCTCATTCAGGACGAACTCATGATGCGCGGCGGCATGCCGAACACGCTCGACACGGTCATGGGGATCCTGGCGGTTGTCGTCGTCATCGAGGCTACCCGCACGAAGGTGGGACTGGCCCTCCCCATTTT
>JAJFTY010000146.1 GCA_021372695.1 Deltaproteobacteria bacterium | reverse complement strand
TCGTCGACGAGCGCGTACTGGAAGACCCAGCCGAGCGCCGTCGCGTCGGGGCCGAGCTCCGTGTTCACCCCCTCGGGAAGTTTGGGCAGCACCGTGGAAAGATACTCCTGGATGCGCGACCGGGCCCAGTAGATATCCGTGTCATCCTCGAACAGGACGTAAACATAGGAGTAACCGAAATCCGAGAACCCCCGGACCGCCTTGACGCGGGGAGTCCCCAGCATGGCCGTGACGATGGGGTAGGTGACCTGGTCTTCGATGATGTCGGGGCTCCGGTCCCAGCGCGAGTAGATGATCACCTGGGTGTCGGAGAGGTCTGGGATGGCGTCGAGGGCCACTTTGTTCATCGATTGCCAGCCCGCCACGCACGCCATGGCCGTGAGGGCAAGGACAATGAACTTGTTCTTCACTGAAAAATCGATGATGCGGTTAATCATTCCCTTTTACCGGTTTCTCCAGGTAGCGGTCGGGGTCCTACCGTGCTCTATTTCTTCGCCGGCTTTCCGGAATATTTCTTCCCGTCAATGGTTTCGATCGTCAGGAACTCCGCTGCCCTCAGGGTCCCTTCAGCGGTGACGGTCTTCTTGCTTTCCATGAATTTTTTAAGCACCTTCGGATCCTGATTGACGATCATGAACTCGTTTCTGGGTTTTGACCCCTGTATGTAGTAGCCGCCGAGATCCTTCATATACTGGATCTTCCCTTCGACGGTAATCCGAAACGGCTCCTTTTGGGTCTCCTGAGCCGGAGCCTGTGCCAGGCTGACGCCTGCGGCGAAGAGGAAAAGGGAAAGGACCAGGGTTGCACAGATGAACGCTTTGCTTTTGACCATTTTTTTTGACCTCCTCCATTCTGTTTTCTGAATCGGCTCTGACAAACCGCGATCGCGTGTGTCAATAATGACGATTACTTTTGCCGCAACGATACGGTGGATGAGTCTATTTTGCCGGTTTCTCCAGATAGTTTGCCGGATTCGCGTCGAATTGCCGTTTGCAGTCGAGAGATGAGAAATAATAAGCCTTGCCCCGATAGACACTGGCCCGTCCCGTCTTTTCCGCCTTTCTCGCCGAAACATTTTCGCCGCATACCGGGTCTTTTTCCAGGGCGCTGAATGTGCCGGAAGCTGCCAGTTCCATCTTGCTTTCGGAGTCGATGAGAAAGTTCCCGGCAGTGACGATCCGTTCGCCGGCGGCCAGACCCCGGGTGATTTCAACCCGGTTGCCGAAGCGCCACCCGGTTTCCACCAGCCGGGGTTCAAACGTTCCGTTGCCGCGGTCCACGAAGACGGTCTTCCTGAGCCCCGCTTCGAGGATGGCCCCGGCGGGAACGGTGAGGGCAGGCGCGAAAGTGACGGGAAGCTCGACGTCCACGAACATGTCGGGCCTGAGAATATATCCGGGGTTATCTGCTTCGAGGCGCACCTTGAGCGTCCTCGTGGCAGGGTCGAATCGTGGTAGAACAGAACTCACCGTTGCCGTAAAGGTCTTTTCCTGCTGGGGGAGGGAGACCTTCACCGGTTTGCCGGGCTTGAAGTACCGGGCTTCGTTCTCGAACAGGTCCGCCAAAATCCAGACGCGCCTGAGGTCGGCGATCTTGTAAAGTTCCGAGCCCTTCGTGAACCTCTGGCCAGGGGAAACGTTCCGGTCAATCACGAATCCCGTTGTGGGAGCTCTCATCTGAATGTTCAGCGAGATCTTCCGGGTACTGGCAATTTCCTGAATCTGCGCTTCGCCCATGCCGAGGTTTCTCAGGTTGTCGACATACTGCTGCATGCTGGTCTTGGTCAACGGGACCTGTCCGGAAACCTCGCCTTCAGACTCTTTGAAACGGTCAAGCGACCCGAGGTAATAGATATAGGCCTGCTGAGCGGAGAGAAACTCGGGGCTGTAATAGGAGACCAGCGGTTCGTCCTTTTTGACCTGACTGCCCGTGGCATTATCGAAGGTCTCCCGGATCCAGCCGTCCACTGCGGCATTGATGATATAAACACGTCTTTCGTCGGCAGCGACTCTTCCCAGCACCCGCAGGGTGTGTTTTTCCGGCATCTTCTGCAGGGTGGCCAGTTTGATGCCCATGAGTTGCTGTTTTTCAGGGTTTACCCGGACGGCCCCAGGCACGGAAGAGGGCGCATCGTCCGAAGCGGCCGTCCCTTGCTTGCCATCGGCCACGGACGGCAGCGGCGATGTCACCGGGGAACCGGCCGTTCCGGACCAATACCCCATGAAGAATGCAGTGCCGAGGAACAGAAAAGCGGCGGCAATATATAACCATTTCTTCATGATTCCCATTCTCCCGAAGAATGTATGGATATCCTGGCCATTCTTTTCGCTCCGGCACTCATCTTGTCCTTCGCGAACCGCCCACTGCTGTAAGCGATTCCTCGCTGCTTTCATGATAAGCATCGAAACGGATCGAATCAACAGGAAGTCGATGAGAAAATGCGGGATAAAAAAGAGGAGGCCCCGAGCCTCAGGAACAGGGCCTCCTCTCCAAACTGCTGTTGATCTAAATTCGCTTCCTGCCGACTTTGGCCATCTGACCTCCGTCGCTATTCCGCAACCACGAGTGGCCGCATCATGTCATGCTCCTCATGTTCGAGGATATGGCAGTGATACACGTACTCGTGAGCCTTCTTGCCTGCAACGGGCGTCCTGGTGGAACCCGGAATGGTGAAAGGAACAGTGGGCAGGTCGAATTTCGCGATGAACCTGATCACCTGTCCAGGGTTCATCCGGAAGGTCTCCTTCCACCCCAGTTCGTTGATGTCCGGCGCAACCGCAGGCCCCGTATACGTCGGTGTACCGGCGAACCCCGCCACGTCGAAGGGCTGCCGGTTCAGGATCTGGGCATTGACCAGGTGGATATGGATGGGGTGGGTATCCCCGGTGAGATTTATGAACTCCCAGATCTCGTAATCCCCTTTGTTGATGATCTCCGTTGCCGGGTCCATAAGATCGAGGCCGAATCCGCCGCCGTCGATGTTGGCGCTGGGGGCGTTCGTTCCGATGGTCTGGATCAGGCGGCCCCGGGTATCGAAGCCTTCGTTGAGGGTCAGGTAACGGTATTTCGCGTTTATGACGGCATGCGTCTTGATGCCGCCCGGGTATTGATTCACGGTGATCGACGCAGATCCGGCGGTTTCCGTGACGATGATCGGCACACCTGGAGTCTGGTCCACGATGAACGGTTCCGTGGGCGTAAACGTCGCAGGCAGGCTGATCGGCTGATCAGCCGGACCGCTCCTCGCCTTCACCCGGATCTGAAGCAGCGTCCGGCTGTTCGGCCCGTAGCCGAGCTTCGACGAAGGCGTCTGGAAGTTTGTCGGCGAATAGTCGTTCAGGGCATCTCCGGCCGGATAGGGCGCCGGCGCGTTGTTCGCGAGGATCAGTCGCGAGCCGACGGGCACGTTCCGGAAGTCGACGATGAAGTCGGCCCGCTCCGCCGAACCGAGAAGGAGGCGAAGTTGTCCCGGACCGTTCAGCATCGCGGGGTATGGCAGGAACCCGGCTTCGTTTCCGATCTGGATGATGGCCGGACCCGGAGCGCTGGGATTTTCTTCCTTGCTCAGGACCGATGCATCGCTGTTGCTCTTCGCATAGAAGAGTTTGGGGTTCAGGAACCGGGCATTGCAGGCGTTGAGCAGCCTGAACCGGTACTGCCGCTGTTCCACTTCCATGTAAGGATAAACCGAGCCGTTGACCAGAATCGTGTCACCGAAGAATTCGGCGATTACCGATGGGTCGGGGGGCGGACCGCCTGGCGTCGGGCCCACGGTCCAGCGATTGGGATCATACACATGGGCGTACCACAAGTCACCGGGCCTCGAGTTCGGCATGATGATCGGCCACGAGGGATCCACCTGGGCGATGTTCGGCCTCACGAAGATCTTGTCCTGGAAGATCAGGTAGACCGTCCGGGGATCCAGGGGGCCGGGCAGTCCGCGTGCGGCCAGATCGATGGTTTCGTAATCGTCATAGACGACGTAGCCTGTTGCGATTCCGGCGTAGGCGTTGATCCGTGTCAGGTCATGGGCATGGTCGTGGTACCACATCAGCCTCGCGCTCTGATCGTTTCCGTAATAATACTCGGCTTCGCCCGGTACGGCTGTGGGGTTGAGTGTAACGTTGTTGAAGAAGCTCGGGCCGTTCCCCCCGACAGGACCCGGCAGCCACCAGTCGAAGGGACCTCCGTCGCTGATCCAAGGGATAAATCCTCCATGGAGGTGCGTTGCCGCAGCGTTCTGGTGGGTTGCTGCATCGAAAAAGAAGGCACTCGTATCCACCGGGATGATATGCGTCGGCGGTAGCGTGTTCCTGAACGTGATCTGGACGGGATTGCCCCTCTTTGTCGCGATGATTCCCCCCAAATGTCTCCAGTTCGTTTGCCCATACCCCCACAGTCTGGTCGGGTTGGGCAGATCCGGGTGGAGCTGATCTTCGAACTGGCCGATATCGATCGTGTAGTGGGTGACCCCCGGCTGCCACCAGGGCTTTGAAACCGTATCCGCCACTGCGATTGGGATGCCGGTAGTTCCTCCCAACCCGCGAAGCGGCGTAATGAATTTGCGCAGTTGTGGGCTCTGGGAGAAGGCTTGGGCTTTCCCGGGTTTCAAGAAGGCACCCATCCCGCCGCAGGCAACATAGGCGCCTGTTACCAGAGATCCTTTAATGAACTGACGTCTCGTAATCTTCATATGTTCCTCCTAATACCTTGAATGTCTGAGGTTGTTGTCAATGGGTGAATCTCCGCACGCCCAGGAGAGCGAGCAAACCGAATCCGAGCAGCAACAGGGTGGCAGGCTCAGGGACGGCGGTCAAGCCAGCATTAAAGCTCGTCACTCCGGCTCCCTCATGAAGAATCAAGGCATTGATGCCGAGAGCGTATGGCACACCGAAGGCAAAATCAGGTACGTCGCCAAATGTGCTATCGAACCCCCCGGGAGTCCCAAAAGACATGCTGTTAATCAGATTGGTGTAAGTGGGACCGGTTCCGTCATTCGCAGAATCGTATAGGGCGTCCATCCAGACATTGCCGGAAGTCTCTACCGCAGCATCAAATATCCAACCGTTTGACCCCATGAAATCCGTGGCTTTCACTCCTACGAGTATCGCTCCTCCAGTAGCGACAGAGGTGGCAAGGAAGTCGAAATGCAATATTGGCGTGAATACACTTCCCAAAGTGTTGTAGGTTATCCCGGTTGCTGATTCAAATGACCAATCGCCGATCGCTGGAACGTAACTAAAATCCACGAACCCCGGTAAGGGGTTTGTGTCCAAGGCTCCGCCGTCAATGACATTGATGACCGGGTTTACTCCATCATCTATGAATAGTTGAATGGCTGGCACCGCATGGGCCGCCGGCTGGAACGCCAATACGCCCAATGCGAGAAGCATCAGGCACATCACCTTTTTCAATGTTTTCGTTTTCATATTTTTTGTTTCCTCCTATTTTTGATTCTGTGCCCTTTCTGGCAAGGCACGTTTACCGACAAGATACCTTGATACCCATTCCTCTTTTAGAGCTTTGATTAAAGAACCTCAGGCTCTGCTCCTCCTTTCCAAACGAATTTCCGAACGAATCGAGCCTCAGATTGAGCACGATGAATGCCATTTCGGCTTAACCGTTCAATTATAAATGAGTAATTGGGAAAGAAGTCCTTTTCAGGTGCTTCGAATTTGTAATGAAATCCGACAGCGCCGTGAATTTGGCATCGGGCTCGATTGTTTGTAACAATCAGAAATTATTAGTTATTATCTGACAGAGAGGTGGTGTAAAGAAAGCTGTCAAAAAGGGGATTTCTTGACGAAACGGGGCCGATATTTTGTCCTAAGTACCTAATTATACTATGATAGTATTTTGGCAGACAAATCATAGGACTCCACTATGATTCGCCCCGTGGTTATCAGGCAAGTAGCTGAAATCATGAGAAGTGCAATTTTGCGGTAGAATTTTGGCAGGCGATTGGCAGGAAAAACTCCCACTGCTTCGAATATTTTTATGTAATCAGCTGAAATTATAAAATGTATCAAGGAACATCCACGTGAAATTTCGCAGTCCGGATTTTTCCGGCAGCCGATATCTTCACCGCGATCACCCAGGGTCCGGACATGACGAAATTCAGGGTGGCCCGATACTTTGCTCTGTCGGCTTCGGCCTGGATGACGTAATTCATCGGGGCCATCCTGGGCATCGGCGGCATATAGTAGTTGATGGCAACACCGGTGACTTTGATGGCCTGCCCGCTGGGATCCTTGATTTGCACTTCGACAGGGTTCTTGCCGATAACGGGCGGGTTCCTGCTGAGTCTGATCTCTACATCGTATTCTCCGGCCCTGTCTTTCAGTTCAAGGTCCCCTCCATGGGAAGGCCCCGGAATGAATAAAAACAAGACGACAAGAGCCGGCATCCACCTTTTCATCAACGGGTCCCCACCGACATCATATTCGCTCTTCCGGTGTCCTGCTCCGGCAACCTGGGAAGCCGTCCGGTTCCGGGGCCGCGGAGATGCGATCCCGGAACCGGGGAAAACGGGTCATGAGGCGTCTTGCCGGAAAGGCTACTGCGCCGTGAAAATTTTCTTGAATTCGGCCCCCCACTTCTTGATCTCGTCGTCCGAGAGTTCGCGGATCGGGATCACCTTTGCCTTGTCGAGTCCCGGTATCGGGGGGTAGATGCCGGGGGCGAGCACGTATTCACCCACCTTCTCGGCCAGGATTTTCATCGCATCCTGGGAGAGCCAGTAATCCATGAAGAGCCGGGAGGCGTTCGGATGGGGCGCGCCGGCGGTGATCGCCATTCCCCGGGGAGTCCCCATCATCGGCTGGGAAACCCTTGCCCAATCCAGCGGCGCGGGCGCCTTGGTGATGATGTATTTCGGCATCGAGATGCCGATGAGTTTCTCCCCGCTCTCGATCGGGGCCGGGGTCGGGCCGAAGGAGGCCACGAACATCGGTTTGTTGGCGGCGAGCCCCTTGAGGAACTTCATCCACTCCGCATCCGATTTGATCACGTTTTCCTTCAGTCCGATCAGCCAGGAGATCGTCGTCGGATGGGAGGAGGGGTCGGCCATGACGATCTTCCCCTTCCACTTCGGGTCGGTCAGATCCTCATATTTCTTGGGGACATCGGCCGGCTTGACCAACTCCTTGTTGTAGATCAGGGCGGCATATTCGATGCCGAAGCTCTGGATCTTGCCGTCCTTGTTGGCCCATTTCGGGTAGCCGGCCGCGGCGGGAGAGGTGTATGACGCCAGGACGCCTTTCTCCATGAGATAGTCCAGAACCGGCATGGGCGCTTGGAGAACGTCGGACGTGAGTTTGCCGGCCGCGTGCTCGGTCAGGATGGTCGCGATGAATTTGGTCGTCGAGAGTCGGGTATACTCTGCCTTGATGCCGTACTTTTTCCCGAAATCGTCGAGAATCGGCTCAACGGAGGTGATGTTGGCATAGAACGTCACCTTCCCTTCAGCCTTGGCCTTTTCCACCAGGGCGGCCTGACCGGCCGAACCCTTCGCATCGGTCGCCGCCAAAAGAACGCCGGGGAGCGCAAACAGAATCAAAATGACAAGAACAGTGAATCTCTTCATGGGCATCTCCTCCTGATGAATTCCCTGCATCGTTTCCGCCGGGGTGGTCGCAGACGATCCGGAGATCCCGATCCCGCCCCGCTATGTATCCCGGATCTGCCGGCAGGGTAGGGGCATTTCCGGGGCAATTCCCGATGGCCGACTGGTAGCACGCCCGGACGATATTGTCAAACGCGTCGTTTCCACGGATCAGAGAGTCCATTTCGTCAAATTGCTTGACATTATGGCCTTTCGAGCTCCATATAGACAGGCCGGACCGGGATGGGCAATCCCGATATTTTCCCGGAGAGACCCTTAAAAAGAAGCAGCATCTCCCTTTTGGAAAAACAAGGTAGCGGACATGACCAGATGGATGGGGAAGAAACTGGGGGTGGCCCTCGGAGGAGGAGGGGTTCGCGGATTCTGCCACATCGGGGTTCTGAAGGTCCTGGAACAGGAGGGAATCACGATCGACCTGATCGCGGGCACGAGCGCAGGCGCGTTGATCGGCGCCGCCTACGCGAGCGGGTCATCGCTGCAGGAGATCCACCGCAGGGTCGACGCCTATATCCAGAGCCCGGAGTTCCAGTCCTCCACCCTGCGGGAGGTCGGGTTGGCCATGGATCCCTCGGAGCAGACCTTCTGGGAAAAGACCCGCAGGTCGATCCGGCAGAAATATTTTCTGCTGACCGCCTTTGTCAAACCGGCCATTCTTCCCCCCAAGGATTTTGAGGACCTCATCCAATACTTCATTCCCGATATCGACGTTCGCGAGACGAAGATTCCCTTCTTTGCCGTGGCGACGGATCTGATCACCGGAAATCAGATCGTCATCTCGGAAGGCTCCCTCAGGCAGGCGGTGCTCGCCAGTTGCGCCGTTCCCGGCGCGGTCGACCCCGTGAGGCTCGGAAACTGGCTTCTGGCGGACGGCGGGATCACGAGTCTCGTTCCCGTGCTCACCGCCCGCGAAGCAGGGGCCGATGCGGTGATCGCCGTGGTCGTGGACGGGGAGAAGAAGGTCCCGGGAGAGTTCGATACGGCCCAGGAGATCGTCTACCGGGCCGGGGACATCACCGCGGACAAGCTGCAGCAGCTGGAACTCCGGGAGGCCGATGTGGTGATCCGTCCCCGGATCGGAGACCTTCACTGGAGCGATTTCACCCGGGCGAAAGACCTGGTCCAGGAAGGCGAAACGGCCGCACGGCTCGCCCTCGGGGAGATCCGGGAGGCCATCCCCCTCTACAAGAGGCTCCTCTGCATGGTCCGGAAATTCGCTCCCGGGAAGCCCTGAAGGGATTCTATCTTGCCGCGGTGCGGGCAGCGGCTATCCGCTTTCCATGTATACGCCCGTATCCCCGTTCAACTCGTGGAAGGTGTCGAGATCGGGCGTGTCGAGCCGTACCATTCCATCCTTTTTCATCTCCATGCAGGTGCGCGCCGTCGGGATCGAATACCAGACGCCGATCGGCCGGCCGTCGGGCGTCACCAGCTCGAATCCGTACAGATAGCGCTGGCGGGTGGATGATTTCTCTTTCATGCTGCTGACGATGTTCTTCATCACTGCCGGGGTCATCTCCACCTCTTTCCACAGGCCTTGCGTGTCGAAACGATAATCCCGGTGCAGTCCGACGATGACGTTCGGGTGGTCATCGGGGCCGCTGACGTAGTAGCGAAAATCCGTGTTGACCGTACAGTCGTCGAATGCCCGGGTCGCCTCGTCGTTGGGGTTGATCCGGCCGAAGGTCGGGAAGAGCCCGGCGGTGCACGCCGTCGTTCCCAGACACGCGAGCAGCAAAAGAAGGAAAAATACACCTCTGAGCGATTTCATCTCACCGTACCTCCATGGCGAATCCGAGACTTGAAATGGTTGTAATCATGCACGCCGGAGAGCGCCATGGACCGCGGGATATATTTTTCTATCGCTTTGGATATAAAGAAGGGGAAGGTCGTGGAGGGATCAAAACAAACCCTTGTCCAGGGCGTACTTGAGCAGCGCGAGGCGGCCCTCGATTCCGAGCTTCTCATAGATGTTGTGCAGATGGACCTTGACGGTTCCCTCACTGATGAACAGGCGGTCTGCGATCTCCTTGTTGCGAAGGCCTCGGGCAATCATCCTGACGAGCTCCAACTCGCGGGCAGTCAGGAGAGCGGCTGTTTCCCGGGCGTCGTCCGCCCGCTTCATCACCTTGGCCAGTGCAAGCTGGGTGGAGTTCCGTTCCAGCCATTGCCCACCCCTCTGCACCTCGCGGATGCACTCCACAAGGAGCCGAGGCGCCATCTCTTTGAGGACGATGCCCCGAACTCCGAGGCGGAACGCTTCGAGGAACTGATCTTCGTCGAGCTCCGCAGTCAGAAGGACGATCCGGGTCGGCAGCCCCTCGGTGCCGATTTCCCGGGCAATGGTCAGGCCGTCTTTGCCGGGCATGCGGATGTCCAGGATCAGGATATCGGGGCGGTGTTGCCTGACCGCCTGCAACGTCTCCTCGCCGCGGGTGCATCGCGCCACGACCTCGAACTCCTCCTCCAGGCGGAAGAGGCTTTCCAGACCATCCAGGATGAACTGATGATCGTCGGCCAGGACCAGGCGGATAGGCATCCTATCCTCCTTTCCCGCTCAGCGGAATCGTGATCTCCAGGCGCGCGCCGCCCGGGGTCGATTCGATGGTCAAACTTCCCCGCAGTGACGCGATCCGCTCCTTGAGGGTGGCCGGCCCGATATTCAGAGCCGTCAGGGCGGCGTGGTCGTATCGACCGTGGAAGGGAAACCCCGTGCCGTCGTCCTCGACGGTGATGTGAAGCATGTCGGAGCCGGCGCTCATCTCCACGCGGACCGACGAAGCATGGGCGTGGCGGCCCGCATTGAACAGCGCCTCCGTGACGATGAAGTAGATGTCGCTTATGAGGGCCGAGGGAACCGTGGCCGCGTCCAGCTTGAGGTCGAGCTCCACGCGCGGGCCCGACTGCCGTGAGATTCGTTCCCCCAACTCGCGCAGACGCGCAGACAAGTCGCCGTCCGGCTTCTCCGGCGGTTCTGCACCGAGGAGCTTCAGTTGCCGGATGTGGGAGCGGAGATTCCTCTGCTCCGCTGCGATCGTTCGCTGAATGTCGGCGAGGCGTTCCCGCGCCATCTCCGGCTCCCTTTCCATCATGCGGTGGATGGTCTCCAACTGCAAGGCTGCCCCGGTCAGGGACTGGAGCAGCCCATCGTGCAGGTCGCGGGCCAGCCGGATGCGCTCTTCCACAGCCGCCGCCTGTCGGAGTTGATTCACCAGATAGAAGTAATCCAGTTTGGATGCGGTCTGATGGGCTACGATCGCGCCGAGCACCAGATCGTCGGAATCCATCCGTCTCTTGTCCAGCGCGAAGAGCCGGCCCTCCACATGTTTTCCGTGCAGAGCCAACGAGATGACCGCGTTCATCCCAAAACGGCGCTTCAGTTC
>JAJFTY010000229.1 GCA_021372695.1 Deltaproteobacteria bacterium | reverse complement strand
CCTGAACCGCCTCCCGGTTCTTCTTCTCCTCGATCCTCTTTTCCGGCTTGAGCTCTCCCTCCTGACGGGCTTCGAGCTCTTTCAGCAGGGTATTGTAAGCCTGAAGCATCTCCTGTTTGGTGCTGGTCAAAGTCAGTTTCTTGCTATCCTTTTTTCCTTCCATAGGTTCTCCCCTTTCTTCGAGAGGTATTCCTGGTGCATGAGCGTCGTGAACAGACTTGATATCCCCGCACCTTTAGCGTTTTATGGGAGAGTGGAGCTAACCGATACGCCTGACGATCTTGTCTTCAAGATTGAGGTTTTCCGTCGAGATGTTGAAGAGGTCGGTTAGCGCATATCTTTCGGTCGCGTCCAATACCTCCAGACCGATCAATTTTCCATTTTCGTCCAAGTCGATGTTCAGGCCGTCTTCGATTTCAACTGTGCGCGTTACATATTTTTCCTGCAAACGGATATAGATGGCGTCAACCTGATTATCATATTCAATCTTCATATCTCACATCGAAACCCCGCCTCACGCCTGATAGAACATGCCGCCTTTGTCCCGGATGACGTTGCGCGTGTCTACGACGGGGATGCCGAGCGACTTGAAGTCCACGCGCTGGTATTCATCGTGGGCCGTAGCGATGAGAATGAGGTCGAAGCCCCTGCCGACCTCGACAGACCTGCGGCCGGCCAGGTGCGGATGCTCGCGGGTCATACGGATCTCGGGGATGTAGGGGTCGTTGTAGGAAACCTCCGCTCCCAGCTCCTCAAGCTTCTCCAGCAGGCGGTAGGATGGGGATTCGCGGTCGTCGTCCACGTTGGCCTTGTAGGCGAGGCCCAGGATGAGGACTTTCGATCCCTTCAGCGCCTTGCCGTGGTCGTTCAGCGCCTTCATCGCCTTGAGGACGACGTAGTCGGGCATGGCGGTGTTGATCGCGCCCGCGAGCTCGATGAAGCGCGTACTGAACTCGTACTCCCTGGCCTTCCAGGTGAGGTAGAAGGGGTCGATGGGGATGCAGTGGCCGCCCAAGCCCGGCCCGGGGTAGAAGGCTTGGAAGCCGAAGGGCTTGGTCTTCGCCGCCTCGATCACCTCCCAGACGTCGATGCCCATCCGGTCGAAGAGCATCTTGAGCTCGTTGACCATGGCGATGTTCACCGAGCGGTAGATGTTCTCCAGGAGCTTCGCCGACTCGGCGACCCTGGTGGAGGAGACGGGCACGGTGCGGTTCACGATCGAGTCGTAGAGGGCGACTGCCGCGGCCAGACACTCCTTCGTGTATCCGCCGACGACTTTGGGAATGGTTCGGACGCTGAAGTCGCGGTTGTTCGGGTCCTCGCGCTCCGGCGAGAAGGCCAGGTGGAAGTCCGCGCCCGCTTTCAGCCCGCCGGCCTCGAGGATCGCCCGCATGTCACCGTCGGTCGTCCCGGGGTAGGTGGTGGATTCGAGGACGATGAGCTGTCCCGGCCGCAGGTATTTCGCGATCATCCGGGTGGTGTTGAAAACATACTGCATGTCCGGCTCGCGGTTGGGGTTCAGCGGGGTGGGGACGCAGACGATGATGCAGTCCATCTCCCGGAGGGCCGAGAAATCGCTCGCCGGCCGGAAACGCTCCTTGAGGTCCTTGGCCAGAACCGCGGAGTCGATGTGCTTGATGTAGCTTTTCCCCTGACGGAGCAGGGAGATCTTATGCTCGTCCACGTCGAAGCCGGAAACGTCGAACCCGGCGCGGCAGAACTCGATCACGAGCGGGAGGCCGACATAGCCCAGTCCGATGACGCCGATCTTCGCTGTCTTGTCCTTGATTTTGCCGATGAGGGGCATGGGATGGTTCCTTTCCAGAATGGCTTTATACAGCTCCGCCCTCTCGGTTACAGGGGCAAACCGAAGGGGCAGAATCTTTTGAGGAAATGGCAAGCTATGGCGCGAAGGTCGGGGCGGATTATAGGAATATTCGCCGATTTTTAGCAAGTGAAAAAGAGGCGAAATCCGCTGGTATTCAGCTTTTCCTCAATTTAGCCTCTTTTGCACCCGCGGCTGCACAGACCGCGCTCTGCCATGACCTTTGTACTTCCCCTCACCCGACGGGGGGAATCGAGGTTAGGGTGTCGTTCAGTTCACTCTCTCTATATCGTCCGAATCCCGCAATTCTTTAATTTTCAGCGATTTTCTACCCCATATGGCGGTAGAGTACGCTTCCCAGCGCATTCAGGACCGGAATCGGCAGCCGTCCGAAGATCTTCTTATGCAGGGGCCTGACGACATCGGGCGCCCGGACGAAGGCCTCCTTCCGCAGGTCGTAGCGGTAATACCGGAGGATGCGCTCCTCTGCGCCCCACCCGATTTTGAATTTCCGCAGCCCTTCGTTGCCGGGTTCCGTCCGGCCCAGACAGAGGGACTCGTAGCCACGGTCGCGGCCCCACCGGATCGCCTCCCACATGACGAGGTTGCTCGCCCTCAGTTTCTGAAAGGCTCGGTCCGAGGCGCCGTATTTGTAGATGATCCGGTTGCCGAAGGTGAAATAGACGTTCGCGGCAATGGCCGTCCCACGCAGGGAGGCCAGAACGATGAACCCCTTGTTCCGTGAGAGGATGCGGTCCTGGACGGATTGAAAGAAGCGCCGGGGCTGCGGGGGGAGTCCGTGGAGCCTCCGGGTCAGCGCGTTCAGGCGGCAGAACTCGTCGAGCGCGTCGGACGCATCGGAGACCGTGACGTCGAGGCCCTGCTTCTCGGCCTTCCGGATGTTCCTGCGGGTGGCGTCGGAAAAGAGATCAATCCCCGCTTTCCCGAGGTCAAGGGTGTGGCCGTAATGCCATTCGGAGGGTTCCGCGCTGCCGAGAAAAGCCTCCCCTCCCCGGAGCTCCAGATGGCGCCAGCCGCGCTCTTTGCCCTTGGCGATCGCAACGGCGAAGAGCTCCCGGAATTGCCCGGCGTCGGTCGCGATCGGCTCGCAGTAATCGGTGAAGGGGAGCGAGACCCCCCTTTTGCCGGTCAGGAGGCTATCCACCTCCATGACCGGGAGAAGGGCATCCATCGATGCCCCCTGCCGAACGACGAAATAGAGCGGCTCGTAACGATAGGATCCCCTCAGGACATCGGCCCAGGCGGTTGTGTGAAAGAAAGAACTCCCCGGGGTACGAGCGAGACTTTCGTCCCAGTCCTTCTCTCCCGAGGGGTCAACCGCCTCTGTCTCAGGCATAGAATCCCTTGATCTCGTCGGCAACAAAACGAATCTGCTCCGAGGTCAGTTCGGCGTACATGGGAAGCGAGAGGAATTCCGCGGCGCACCTCTCGGCCACCGGGAAGCTCCCCTCGCCGAGGCCGAGGCTCTGATAGGCCTTCTGGAGGTGAACCGGAACCGGGTAGTGAATCCCGCAGGAGATCCCCTTCCCGGCCAGGTGGGCCATCAGCCGGTCCCGCTCCTTGATCCGGATCGCATAGATGTGGAAGACATGCTTCGCGTAGTCGGCTTCGACGGGCGTGATCACCTGCTTCACCGGAGCGAGGAGTTGGGCATACTCCCGGGCGTGGGCCCGCCGGGCTTCGTTCCAATCGGCCAGGTATTTCAGCTTCACGCTCAGCACGGCCCCCTGGATGCCGTCCATGCGGGCATTCCAGCCGATCGCATCGTGGTAGTATTTTTTCGCCTGGCCGTGATCGCGGAACACCCGGATCTTTGCGGCGATGGCGTCGTCATTCGTGACGATGGCGCCGGCCTCGCCGTAGGCGCCCAGGTTCTTGCCCGGATAGAAGCTGAAGCAGCCGGTCACGCCCATGGAGCCGGCGTTGCGCCCCTTGTATTGCGCACCGTGGGCCTGGCAGGCATCCTCGATCAGATGAAGGCCGTGCGCCTTGGCGATAGCCAGGATCGGGTCCATGTCCACCGGCTGCCCGAAGAGGTGGACTGGGAGGACCGCCTTCGTCCTCGGGGTGATGGCCGCTTCGAACCGTGCGGGATCCATGTTGTAGGTCTTCTCGTCGACATCGACGAAGACGGGCTTGGCCCCGCAGTAGCTGATCGCCTCGGCCGTGGCAATGAAGGTGTCCGGCACGGTGATCACCTCGTCGCCCGGACCGATGCCGATGGCGAGCAGGCTCAGCCAGAGGGCGTCGGTGCCGTTGCCGACCCCGATCGCGTGCTTTGTGCCGCAGAATTGGGCGAAGGCCTGCTCGAACTTCGCGACAAAGGGGCCGCCGGCAAACGCGGTGTTCTGCATGACATCGTCGATGGCGGTGTGGATTTCATCCTTGATGGTTGCGTACTGGGCTTTGAGGTCGAGAAATGGAACGTTCATGGGGGAATCTCCTTGAAGTATTGATGAAAAGTCCGTTGTCTTTCACCCGCAAGTGACGGAGGGACAGAGCCCTCATTCAAAACTCCCTGGGCAAGGGTCGGGGTCCTATATTTTCCTCAACACCTTCGCCGGGTTCCCGGCGACGATGGTCCCGGGCGGCACATCCTTCGTCACGACGCTTCCGGCTCCGACGATGGCGTTCTCGCCGATCGTGACCTTGGAGAGGATAGTCGAGCCGGAGCCGATCGAGGCCCCTTTCTTGACCAGGGTAGGTTCCACGGTCCAGTCCGCTTCGGTCTGCAGGCCTCCGCCCGCGGCGGTGGCGCGGGGATAGGAGTCGTTGACGAAGGTGACGCCGTGTCCGACGAAGACGTCGTCCTCGATCTTCACCCCTTCGCAGATGAAGGTGTGGCTGGAGATCTTGCAGTTAAACCCGATCGTGGCGTTTTTCTGGACCTCCACAAAGGCGCCGATCTTGGTGTTGTCGCCGATGGTGCAGCCGTAGAGGTTGATGAATTTTGAGAGACGGACATTTTCCCCCAGATTGACGTCCGCCGAAATGCAGAGATAATCTGTCGCCATCCTTCGACTCCGTTGCCTTGTTTTTCCTGACCTTCTTCCCGCATCAACGCCCCCGTCACGGGAGAGGGAGGTCGCCTACAGATAGACCGTCTTGCTCTTGTTGAGGAGCGATTCGTTGGCCGAGGTCAGGACCTTGACCACGTTCAAGCCTGCCACACCGTCGTTCACGACGGTTCCGCCGTTTCCGACGTAGTCGACGAATTTCTCGGCCATCAGGCGGAGGGCCTCCGTCTGCTCGACCTTCGGCGCCCACATGTCGCCCGAGCGGTAATCCACGAGCAGGTTGTACTGCCCCTCTTTGGTCCGGACATCGACCCCCTTGTCGTAGATCTTGATCTTCTCGTCGGGCTCCAGATCATTCCAGACCAGCATCTTCCGCTTTCCGCCGATAAGCGTCGTCCGGACCTTCACCGGAGAGAGCCAGTTGACATTGATATGGGCGATGACATTGCGGGGGTAGTAGATGGCCAGATAGGCGATGTCCTCCAACTTCCGGCCGAAATGACTCGCCCCCGTGGCCACGATGCCTTGCGGCTTGTCCCCGATCAGGTAGTGCATGATGGAGATGTCGTGGGGCGCAAGGTCCCAGACCACGTTCACGTCATGCTGGAAGAGGCCCAGATTGACCCGGACCGAGTCGAAGTAGTAGAGATCCCCGAGAATATGGTCCTCGATCAGCTGTTTCATCTTCTTCACGGCGCCCGTGTAGAGGAAGGTGTGGTCCACCATGATTTTCAGGTTCTTCTTCTGGGCGAGTTCGACGAGCGCCTCGGCCTCGGCGACCGTGTAGGTAAATGGCTTTTCGACGAAAACGCTCTTGCCCTCCTCGAGCGCCGCCTTGGCCAGTTCGAAGTGGGTGAAGACCGGCGTGGCTATGGCCACGGCGTCGACCTCCGGGTCCTTGATCATGGCAGCCGGATCCGTGGTGAGCCTGACGTGGGGATAGGCCTTCTTGATCTTCTTGTGCATCTGGACATTCATATCGCAGACCATCGTGACCATGGAATCGTTGGCCGTGCTGAAGTTCCTCACGATGTTCGGGCCCCAGTAACCGTAACCGACAACGCCTATGCGCAGCATAGAATATTCCTCCTTGACAGAACGGGTGAGCGGAAACGGGAAAACGATGACGGGTGACGGGTGATGGGCTCGAACCGCGTTCTGGCCCCTCGCCCCTGAGAGGGTAACAGCTGACGTCTGATGGGCATCGTCAGTAGGCTCCATCGCCGCTGAAGACGGCTGCCGGCGTCTTCAGCAGAATCTTGAGATCGAGCCCGAGCGACCATTCGTTGATGTATTTGAGGTCGAGGCGCACCATATCGTCGAAGGTGGTCCGGCTCCTGCCCGTGACCTGCCACAAGCCCGTGATCCCGGGCTTGCAGGAGAGCAGCCTCCTCCGGTGCCAGATGTCGTAGAGATCGCATTCGTAGGGGATGGGCGGCCTCGGCCCCACCAGCGACATGTTTCCCACCAGGACGTTGATCAACTGCGGAAGCTCGTCGAGACTCGTTTTCCTCAGCCATTTGCCCACGGGAGTGATGCGGAGATCGTCCTTCAGTTTGAAGACGCCGGGCTCGACCGCGGCCTGCTGCTGCTCGCCGATGTATTTCCGGATATAGTCCTTGTGCCTCGCCGGGTCGTTGTCGTTGTACATGGATCTGAACTTGAGGAACGTGAAGCTCTTGCCGTTGCACCCCAGCCGCTCCTGCCGGAAGAAGACGGGGCCTTCGGAGGTCAGCTTGACGGCGGCGGCGATCACGAGAAATATCGGGGAGAAAAACAGGAGTGCCGCGGCGCTGATGACGACATCCATCACCCGCTTTATGGTCAGCGACGTCCGAAACTTGAGATCCCGCTTCGGAAGCTCCGGATAGAGCTTGGCGACAAAGGCGCCGTCGATCGACACGTCCCCCTTCTGCTCCGGGAAGACGTGGAAGGATACGGTGATCTTGTCGAGCATCTCGCCGGGCAGTTTCTGGGCGAGGCGGTCATGGATCTTGCGGAAGATCTTCTCGATGGAGGGCCGGTCAACGCACATCATCTCCGTGAAGATGACCCCGATCACCCGGTCCGGTTCGTACCAGCCGCGGATGTCGGTCTCCCGGAGCGCGGACTTCAGGGTGGATTGGAGCTTTTCCAGGCTCTCCTGGGCGCGCTCTTCAGCGGTCAGGTGGGAAATGTCGAGGAGCATCAGCAGGAAAGGCTTCCCCGATCGCTCCGTCCGGTGTCGTTCGATGCGCAGAAGGTGGTGAAACGGGGCTTTCCCGTAAAACGTATAGTCGGCTTCCTCCCCCGTAAGGTCGGCGCCCGTCTGCGAAGGTTCCGAGTGCGATAGCTTCAAGTCCATCTCCTTCATCAGCGCTTGACTTCAAGCCGTTGGACGACCTTTCTACACTCTAATGCGTTTTATTTCAAGAGAAACCCTACAGATCCTCTTTCTTCTTCCTGCGCCGGGACTTGCCGAAAAACGTCTTCACGTCCCCCATCAGGGCGTGGAATTTGCCCGCAATGCCCGGCTCCTGGTGGCCCTTCGAATAACGATAGTCGTAGTAGTAGCGATTCGTTCCGAAATACCGCTTGATCATGGCCTCGGTCTTGAATTGCAGGTTGTTGAGCACGACGCCGATGATCTTCTTCTTGTCCACCAGTTTGAGCGCCTGCTGGACCGATTCGCGGGGCGTACCCCCCGCTTTGATCACATAGAGGATGCCGTCGACCATGTCGTTGAGAACGCTCGGTTCGGTCGTCGCCAGGAGCGGAGAGGAATCGAGGATGATGTACCGGTCCGCGTACCGCGCCTCCAGATCCGTGACGAGGGATTTCATCTTGTTGGAGCCGATCAGTTCAACGGGGTTTTCCTGAGTCGCACCGCCCGGAAGAATGCTGAGTTTGTCCACGGAGGTCTTGACCAGAAGATCCTGCAGCGGGATCCCGGCCGTGAGGTAATCGGAAAGCCCCTTCAGCTCCTGGAAACCGAACATCCGGGAGAGCGCCGGATTGCGCAGGTCGCAGTCGACGATCAGCGCATGGCTGTGGAGCTCGGTCGCGATCGCAATCGCCAGATTGATCGCGACCAGGCTCTTCCCCTCGCCGGCCATGGCGCTCGTGACGAGGATGGTCTTCGGGGAGTTCTCCATCCCGGGCTTGATGATGTAGCTCCGGAGCCTCCTGAACTGCTCCGCCGCCATGGAGGAGGGCGCAAAAAAGGAGACCAGCTTGTTGTCCAGAACAAAGTCTTCCGCGGCGATCTTCGGGGACTCCTCTTTCTGCAGCTCTCGATTCTTCTCCCGTTCTACCTTCTGAAGCGCGTCAAACATCCTGCCCATGGCCGGTTATCTCCAAAATCCGAGGATGGAGTCCTTGAACTCCTTGACAAACAACGCCAACACCAAAAAAATCAAAACCATGAGGAGAGGCGCCACCAGGCTTCTCCTGGCCATCCTTCTCGACCCCTCCAGATCGCTGACGATGCTCCGGATGATCTTCTTCCCGATCCGGTTCTGCTCCAGCGAAAACCCCGTCAGCAGGGCGTTGTCGCATACGATGTTGATGAGCCGCGGGATCCCTTTGGAATAGCGGTAGATCTCCTTCACGGCGGCCACATCGAAGATGGTGATGTTTCTCGATCCCGCCTTCTTGAGCCGGTAATTGATGTACTCCCGGGTCTCCTTGAAGCTGAGCGGCTTCAGGTTGTAGCGGACCGTGATCCTCTGCTTCAACGGACGAAACCGCGGCTCGGCCAGGATCTGGTCCAGTTCGGGCTGGCCGAGCAGGATGACATGAAGCAGTTTGTTCTTCGATGTCTCGAGGTTCGTCAGCAGCCGGACCTCCTGGAGGAGCTCCGGCTCCAGGCACTGGGCCTCGTCGATGATGAGAAAGACCTTTTCGTCCCGGGTGTAGCATTCGAGCAGGAAGCTGTGCAGCGCCGCCAGGCTCTGCCCCCTCGACCTCATCCCCTCCGACTTGATCCCCAGATCGTCGCAGACGTAGTTGAGAAAATCCGCGCGGTCCAGGATGGGGTTGAAGATGTAGGAGGTCCGCACATGACCGTCGAGCTTCCCCAAGAGCATGTGGACGAGGGTGGTTTTCCCCGTGCCCGCTTCGCCCGTGATGACGCTGAACCCCTTCCCCTCCCGCACCGCATACTGGAGATGCGCAAGGGCCTCCTGGTGAATTTCGCTCAAATAGACGAACTTCGGATCGGGCGTAATTTCAAAGGGCCGTTCCCTGAACCCGTAGAATCTTCTGTACATGCTCAGGCCGCTTTTTCATCGATCTTGGGGATGGTTGCCAACACCTTGAGGTTCAGGGTGACTTCGACATCCCCCGAATCATGGAAGGAGCGGTCCAACTGCTCCCGGAAAAATGCGAGCCCGAAACCGCCGCCGAGGCCCGCCAGCAGACCGATCAGGAGAATCTTGCCCACATCCGGCGAAAACGGCTTTTCCGGAACCCGGGCCGGATCGATGATCCGGAACTGCTCACCCTTCTGGCGCTTTTCCAGATTCTCCGCCTGCTGGGCATCCTGGCTCTTTTTCAAAAGCCGGTCATAGGTCTCCTTGGTGCTCTGGTGCTCTCTGAGCAGCGAGGCCATATCCTGCTCCCGGGCGGGCGTCTGCTCGATCCTGCCCCGGTACTTCTCGATCTGGGAGAGGATGCTGCGTTCACCCTCCCGAAAGCGGTTGATCTCGAGATCGGTGAATGCCAGCTGGTTGCTGAGCTCCCGGTACCGCGGTTCCTTCTTTACATCGTAGACCTCTACTTTGGGCTGATCCTTGGCCTTGATTTTGGCCTCATCCTTCTTGTTCTCCAGGTCGGCCAGCTTCTTCCGGGCCGCGACGACATCGGGGTGGTTCTCGGTGTACTTCGCCCGCATCTCCTCGAGCTGCCTCGTGAGCATCTCCCGCTGGGTTTCATAGTACCCCTTGGGTTCCCCAGGCAGAGAGGCCGACTCCGTGGGCATGCCGCTCTTGTCCGCTGACGCCGCGGCCGCAGGCACGAGCGGCGCCTCCATGTCGGCAAGCTGCTTCTGGATCAGGAGCTTCCGGTCCTGGGCGGCCCGGAGCGCCTCACCGTTCCGCTGATACTGGTTCTGGAGCTGTTCGAGGATCTTGATGTTCGCCTCCCGCTGCTCGGGAAGCTCGCCCATGAAGCGCCGCTTGTACTGGGTGACCGCGGTTTCCAACTGGTCCAGCTTCGTCTTGGACGCAGCGAGTTCGGTCGTCAGAAACTCCGTCGTCCCTGCGGCCTGTTGCTCCCTGAGTTTCAGGTTCTCCTCGATGAATTGCGAGGCCAGCCGGTTCGCCACCGTGGTGACGATGTTCGGATCGCGGCCGATGTAGCTGATCGTGAAGAACCCCTTCGACTCCTCCTTCTTCGTGGGGAGCTCGATCTTAATGTCCTTCTGCATGAGCGCCACCACCTCTTCGCGCGAGAGGGATTTGCGCTCCTTCTGGTAAAGGTTCAGGTCGGTCATGATCTGCTCCAGGCGGGTGCGGCTCAACACCTCCTGGGCGATCGATTGCAGCCGCTCCTCGACCTTCGAGGTGACGGTGGCCTGCACGAAGGCCTCCGGAATCCGCTGCGGACTCACCAGAACCAGCGTGCCGGCCTTGTACTGGCGGGGTGCGAAAAGGGCATAGGCCGAAGCCCCCGTCAGGATCAGCACAAAGGGAATCACGATGTACCAGATCCTGCGCCTCAGGATTTCGATATATTCGGCTACGGTGTAGGCCTTTGCCGGGTTGATCATAGGTGCGGCGCTCCTTTTCAGTACGTGGCGGTGATCGTGACCATTCCCCTGTTCTCCGTGTAGTCGAAGATGTCGACGTCGGAGTTTCTGTCGTTGTGCGAAATCTCCAGCGCCAGGGTCAGCCACTTGAGCGGCATGTACGAGGCCCGCCCGCCGATCCCCCAGGTCGTATCCTTGTGGCTGGGCTGGTCGAAGTCCGCCACTTCGATGCTTCCGAAGCCGCCGATGGAGAAGCGCCTCTCCAGCCATTGCGTGATCGAACCCGTCAAACGATGGTATCGGTTGAATCCCAGATTTTCTGAAGTGAAGAAGTCTTCAGTGTAGCCGCCCTGGAGACTGACGACGACGGTCGTGCGCGGGTCGGTATTCCGCAGTTCGCCCTTGTAGGAAAAGCCGTCCGTCGCGGAGCCGGTTTTGGGCTTCTTCCAGAAATAGCCCACCTGGGCCGACATGGTCAGGGTCGGGGAAAACGCATGGGTGATTCCCACGGCAGGTTCATGGACATCGTAGTCCACACCCGGTGCATCGAACGTGCGTCGGGAATAGGCGTATTCGGCAAAGACAGAAGACTTGGGGCTGAAGCGGTTGGTGTAGCGGCCGCTCGCACGGTGGCCGGTCAGGTCGGGGCTCTGGTCGAAATCTCCCTTGGTGAAGCCGTAGTCGAGGGAGATGCCGTTTCGTCTGTCGAACCAGTAGGTGAAGAAGGGGTTGATGTAATTCTCCTGACTGTCCTGGGCAATAGCGCTGTCGCTCCGATAGAGGTTGTTCCGGTAGTTGAGACCCACGCGGTTTTCGGGACCGAACTGGTATTCGATGGTCGGCGCCACAACGTTGCGCCAGAAAATGGCACGGTCGGTCTTTGTGGCAAGCACGTACCGGTTGTCCGCCGTCGTCGTGAAGTACTCGCTCTCCCGCGGATCCTCAGACCGGATGAAGGATTCCTTCAGGTAGAAATTGATGTGCTCCGAGGTCAGGTATTTTGCATTCAGGGAGGCGTTGTGGCTCGTGTAATCCAGATCGCTGTTCTTCGAGTAGAAGACGGCCCCGAGCGAGTAGTCCAGGTCCACGCCGGATTTCGTGTCCATGTTGGAAAACTTGATCCCGGGCTGTACCGTGGTGTAGAAATCGTCTTTCTTGTTCGTCGGGGTCAGGTTCAGGTTGTCGCTGTACTCCTCCTTGATGCTGATGTAGGGATGAAATTTGGAGAGCAGATCCTCCGCCTGGACCAGAGGCACCGCACTCAGACACGACAGCCACAGAAAAGCCGTGATGATCCGCCGTAGATTCATGATCGCCTCCTTTTCATCTGACGATGACCGTATCGCCGCTCTTGATCACGATATCGGGCTCTTCCCCCTCGATGATCTTCTTGTAATTGACGGTCATCCGCTTTTCCTTGCCGTTTTCCTTCGTGATGACCAGGATCCTCTTCTGGTCGGCCCACTCCGTGAAGCCGCCCGCCATGATGATCAGCTTGAGCAGTGTGATCTCACTGCGGATGCGGACAACGCCGGGCTGCTTCACCTCTCCGGAGAGATAGACCTTGAAGCTGTTGGCCTCCATCACCGTGACCGTAACGGTCGGGTTCTCGATGAAGCCCTTCAGCTTTTCGGTCAGGGCCTCCTTGAGCTGAAGGGGAGTCAGGCCCGCGGCCTGGATCTCATTGATCAGGGGCAGCGAAATCTTCCCGTCGATCCGGACCGGCACGGTCTTGGTGATCGACTCCTCCTTCCAGACGTAGATCAGGAGAAGATCTTCAGGCCCGATCACATACTGGTCGCTGTCGGCGGCGACCGCGCCCTGAACTTTTCCGGAGGGATCGGCTGTCTTGCCTTCCTGCGCGCAAACGACGGGAGACGCCGTGACGAAAAGGACCCCTGCTGTCAGTAAAAAGACCGCCAATGCTCTTTTCATGATCCCCATCCTCCACGACAGGATATTTCTTTATGGAATTATCTTCGCTCGTGGTGTATTAGCAAAGTGAAATCGATATGTCGAGCATTATTATGCGGCAGAAAGCCTGTGAATCCGGCCCCGGAGACGTTCAGAGGCTCCGGCAAAACCCCGCAGCAAGGAGGCTCCGCCTTCATCGCACGGGCTGACGTCGCAGCGCCCCCCATCCCGGCGCTTCCCGCCAACGGGAAGGGATGACCGACGGCATTCTGATGAGAACATCTTAACAAGGAGATCAACGATGAATTTCAAGAGAAAGAGCGTCTCGGTCTGGGCCTTTTCAGCGGTTCTGCTCATCCTCCTTCTGATGCTGTCCGGGTGTTCCAAGGAGGCGAAGATCGAACGGCACTGGAACAAAGGGGAGAAGTACTTCCTGGAAAACAAGCCCCGGGAAGCCATCCTGGAATACAAGAACGTCATTCAACTGGATCCCAAGCACGCAAAGGCCCGCTACAAGCTCGGGCTGACCTACCTGCGGGTCGGCATGGTCCGCGAGGCCTATGCGGAGTTCTCGAAGACCGTCGAACTGGACCCGGGAATGATCGACGCCCGAAACCAGCTGGGCCAGCTCTACCTTCTGTCCGGAGATCGGAAGAAGGCCGCGGAGCAGGCGCAGGCGGTCCTGGCAAAACAGGCCGGAAACTCTTCGGCGCATCTGCTGCTCAGCAATGTTTCCCTGGTCGAGAAGAATCTGGACCAGGCCATCGTGGAGAGCAAGAAAGCGGCTGAAGGGGACAAGAAACTGGAGGCCTATCTCCATCTGGCGAATCTCTACATCCTGAAGAAGGATCTGCCTCAGGCCGAGGAGATGTTCAAGGCGGCCG
Organism: Deltaproteobacteria bacterium; assembly: GCA_021372695.1. The sequence continues at coordinate 10,691 of JAJFTY010000229.1, read as the reverse complement.
TCAAGGTGGACGAGAAGTCCCTCAGGGCGCGATTCGCGCTGGCCGAGTTCTACATGCGGACCGGGAAGAGGGATCTGGCGGAGCGCGAGTATGTCGAGGCAGTCCGGATCGCGCCCAAGGATTCCAATCCGGCGATGATGCTGGGGAATTATTTTGCCGCGGTGAACAAGCCCGAGGAGGCGGAAAAGCAGTTCCTCAAGGGGATCGAGCTCTCGCCCGACAACGTGTCCCTGAGGCTCCATCTCGGGAACTTCTACCTGGCCTGGAACAAGAAAGAGAAGGCCGAGGCCGCCTTCAAAGAGGCTGTGGAAAAGAGCCCGAAAAACATTCACCCCCTCGTGAGATTGGCCGATTTTTACATCAAGGAGAAGAAGTTCGACGAAGGATTGAAAAGGATCGAAGAGATCCTGAAGATCAACCCGAAAAGTCAGGAAGGTATGCTCCTCAAGGGAAGGATCTTCCTGAGCCGGAACGAGTTCGACCAGGCCCTGAATCTCTTTCAGGGCTACGCCAAGGACAATCCCAAGGATGCCATGGCCCAGTATCTGATCGCCATGGCCCATTATGGAAACCGGAACCTGCAGCAGGCCAAGGCGGCGCTCGGCGAGGCCGTGACGCTGAACCCCAAAGCGGAAGAGCCCCGCCTCCTGCTCGCGGAAATCCAGCTCAGCGAGGGCGGCGCCGGCCAATCCCAGGCCATCGACGGGATGAATGCCCTGCTGAAGGAGCGGCCGGGAAGCGTCCAGGCCCACCTTCTCCTTGGAAACGCCTATCTTCTGAAACGCAATCTCCCGGAGGCAGCCAAGGTCTTCGAGAGCCTCATCAAAATCGCCCCGAACAATCCGGTCGGATATTCACAGATGGGCCGGATCCTTCTGGTTCAGAAAAAGGAGAAGGAGGCTCTGGTCAGCCTCGAAAAGGCGCTCTCGCTGCAGCCCAGCTACGTGGACCCCCTTCAGTTGATCGTTGCCGCCCATATGAACCGGAAGGAGCCCCAGAAGGCGATCGCCAGGGTGGAGCAGCAGATCCAGATCAGCCCGAAGAATCCTTTCTTCTACAACATCCTCGGAAACTTATATGCAGCCGGCAACGATAAGACGAAGGCCGAAGCCAACCTGAAGAAGGCGATCGAACTGGCCCCGACCCTGCCCGCTTTGCAGACATCCCTTGCCAGCTTCTACATGCGGCAACAGATGCTGGACAAGGCCAAGGCTCAGTACGCGGCCGTGCTGGAGAAGACACCGAACAACGTCACCGCGCTGATGGCCCTCGGAATGATCTATGAGGCTGAAAAGAATCTGGACAAGGCCCAGGAATCTTACGAGAAGGTGCTGAAGAGCAGCCCGAACTATCCGCCGGCGGCAAACAACCTTGCCTACCTCTACGCAGAGCGGGGCGGGAACATCGATGTGGCCCTGAACCTGGCGCAGAAAGCGAAAGAGCAGGTTCCCGACGATCCCCACATCTCCGACACCCTCGGCTGGATCTATTTCAAGAAGAATGTTCCCGGCCGGGCGGTGGCGTACCTGAAGGAGGCGGCAGAGAAGATTCCGAATCAGGCAATGGTCCGCTACCATCTGGGCATGGCTTACTACAAGAATGGCAACCGCGACCTGGCCAAAAAGGAGCTTGTGGAAGCGCTCAGAATCAGCCCGGCGTTCCCGGGCGCCGATGAAGCCAAGGCCACGCTTGCTGCGCTGAAATAAAAGCTGCGCCATAGTCGGATGATATGGATGTGATCGGGGTGATGACCGAAAAACGTGCCCGGTGAAAGTGGGCAACGCAGGACAGAAGAGACCTCTTCCGATTACATCAGATACTTCTGCAGAGCCGAGTAGGCCTGGTAATCGGGGTTGATCAGAGAGGCGCCAAGCTGAAGTTCGTCTTCAGATTCGGATACCGTCTGGGGGCTGATCTTGACGCGAATCGGCCAGTAGCAGCTCGGTATACGGAAAATGATGCTGAGCTCCTTGGTTTCGTGAACGTTTGGAATGTCCCGCTTTGCCTCCTTGGGAATGACCATCTTGACCCCCCCCAGGGAGATGTCCAGAAGGGTACCTTCGATGAACTCGTCATGTTGCCACGCGCTGTCGCCGATGTAAACAGGAATCGTGATCTTCTTTCGTTCGAACCGGCGGCGATTCTGGCAGATTTCCTCAATGGCCGTCTCATTCTTCAGATAGTGACAGACCATGGACTCGACCAGCGAAGGAACACTCTTATTTTCCTTCGCCGCAATCTTGTCCAGGCTGCTTTTGATTTCGGAACTGGTTTGAAAGGCGATGGTCGTCACTTCTTTCACCTCTATGCCCCTCCATGGTTCCGATGCCTTTATATCGGAACGAGCAGATTAATAGATTCACAAAAAGGCTAGCGATAATCATGCCAGCCGGCGAAATGCGGGAACATCTCGGATGAAAATCCGCGTCTGCTTGGGATTTTGTTCAAGATCCCCATAAAGCTTCATGAATCCGAATAATTAAGGAATGAACTGGCGCAAAGCCCATTTCCATGATTCGTTAAATCAGGCAGTCTGTGGCTGCGGTTCGCGGATCACTGGACGGCGAATTGTAAAGTTAAACGACGTTTAGAAAAGGAATCGATCTTCACTTCCGTGCCGATGGTCACAAATGACGTTTTAAAACGCGGAAATAGATGGGATCGCCGGCAATGATTTTGGTGTAAAGGTTTTCGACACGGGAAGGTGGCTGGTTTGATCGAAACGAGCATTTCCAGCCATTCCCAATCGGAACAAACACGAAAGGCAGGGTCCAATCCAATGACCCTGCCTTTCGTAAGTTTTTCCATTAAGTTACTTAACCTGTGGTTTGTTCTATCTCAGTTTCCTCCTGAGACCGAACAGACCGAGCAGACCGCATCCGAGAAGGATCGCCGTGAGGGGTTCAGGGACCACGTTATAGCCGACAGCGATGTTGTCGACCTCGAACGCGTAGTTGGCGCTGATCAGCCGGACGCCGTAGAAATCACCCATCCCGTAGAAATTGACGTACTTATTCGTCTCAGACAGGTCCTGTGAACCGGAGCCGGAGCTGAAGGGAATACCACCCGTGACCGTCTCGATCACGTCACCGTTCGCATCCAGGAACTCAAGCGTGTTGTAGGTGTCCATCGATCCCCACCACAGGCCGAAGTAATTGTAGACGGCGTCATTGAAATCGATGGTAACGCTGACCCCGTTTGAAAGCGGCTCTTTCGGCACGGTCAGGAAATAGGAGGCGTCGCGTGCTCCGGCAGGCGCTCCACCGTCATTTGGATTATTGTCCCACCAGGGAGCGGCCGCGGGGGTAATGCTTCCGAGACGGATCTCGTAGTTGCCCGTCAACGTCCAACCCAGATTTGAATTGGCGTTGGGATCGAAGGTTTCGACGATGGCCCCGGCATAAGGCGATGTGTAACCGGTGTCTTTCCCTTGAACGGCGTCCCAATAATAGTCAGAGGCGAAGTTAAAATTATACGCGCCTGCTGGGGCGGCGATCGCAATCATCATGATGAAACTGAAGACGATTGAATATTTTTTCATATCTTGAACCCTCCTTCCTCTGAACTGGTGCTCATCTTTACTCTTTCGACATCAGTCATGCCACATGCGTGCCATTCTGTATAACGCGAAGATATTCCAATATATATAATCAGATGGCCAGCAAGATCCTTGAAGTTTTCTCCGGTTCCGTAAAGTTATCCGACACCTCCTGAAAAGCAAAGATGACACCCCCATCCGTATCGGTGCACCGAGGCGGTCATTCGTCGTCAGAAACGCCATTGGTCTATTTCTCATGGGAGTTTAAAGAGAATCGTTCCAGGGGGTAATACAATTGCCTTGACATAGAATGCGGCTTTCCCGTATCTTCAGTCACACAAAGGCAGTGCCTATCAATCTGACGGCAGAAATTTCGGAAGAGCGGTATAAAACGGATTGATCATGCGATGCTCTCCCATATGAGCGCGGAATTCCATGGACAGAACCGAAAAGATTGTCAGCGAAATATCCCAGATCAAGGAAATATCCACGCTACCCCAGGTCATGCAGGGAATCCTGGCCGCGGTGATGGACGAGCGTACTTCGGCTCAGGATCTGGCCCGCAACGTCTCCAGCGATCCTGCCCTTGCCGGCAAGATCCTGAAGATCGTGAATTCCGCTTTTTATGGCTTCTATCGCCAGATATCGTCCATGGACCAGGCCGTCGTTATCCTGGGCTATCGGGAGATTCGCAGCATCGCAATCACACTTTCCATCTCCGACATGTTTGGAACCCACCGCGCCCGTTCGGGTCTGGACCGCATGAAACTCTGGGAGCATTCGATAGCGACCGCCATTCTGGCGGACTGTATTCGCGAACAATGCTGCCGCGGCGCGGATGGCGCTTTCGTGTGCGGCCTTCTCCATGATGTCGGTCTCTTTGTTTTCGACCAGTATTTCTCGGACGAATGGGCTCCCGTTTATATTCAGTGTATTCGACAGGGCGACCGGCCCCTGATTAAACTGGAGCAGGAAACGTTTGGCCTGAACCATGCCACGGTGGGTCACCTTCTGGCAGAACGCTGGAATCTTCCCGGAGAGGTCAGCCGGGCGATTGCCCATCACCACGAGGCCCCTGTTCCCCAGACCAGTGCTCCCCTGGAAGCCATTGTCTACGTGGCCAATGCGATGGTCAAACAATGGGAGATTGGATTCAGCGGGGATTCGGTGGACCGGCCTGATACCGATGGCGCTCGCGAAATGCTGAGGATGAGCGAAGAACAGATTCCCCGGATCAAAGCGTTGTTTGCGAAACAGATGAATTCCTTAAACGCGCTGGTAGGTTACATGGCGGAGCAGAACGATTAGATCCTGAAGCGCGCTCGTTTCCCGATTCTCGATCATCCCTTCCATTTGAGCCTGGTCCAAAAAAGCCTCCCTTTTGGCCGACAGTTCTCCCAGTATCCATGGCATCTACCGAACCCTGTCGGAGAGATACCGTTTAGTCTTTCTTTGAAAAGCACTAAAGCATTTCTGCGGGAATGCCGATACCATTTATTGACGAGGGCATGCACTTGTCAGAAAAAACTGAGTGACGGCAATCGGTCTCTTATGGAAATGTCATGGAAACATTTTTGACCATCGTCTTTTTCGTATCCATCCTCGCCATCGCCCTGCTTTGGCGGGCCAGAGAGAAAGAATCGCCCGGCAGGAGTTCAACATCCGTAAAGAAACCGCCATCGGGCGGTGTGACTGTCGTCCCGCCAGTGATACCGGCGCCCGATGCCGCCTCCCTTCCCGATCCCCAGGGGGAGGGCCCCAAAGGGACGCTTAGAAAAAGTCTCCGCGACAACATCGGAGGGATATTCCCCGGTGAAGGGGAACCGTCGCGAAACTGTTCTGCCCCCCTTGCATACGAGGACGTCAAGAAAGATGTCATGGACGAGGTGATGGCAGAAGTGAAAGCGCTGAAGAGTTTCCGCACCGACCATCGTCGGCTCCAGAAGATCCTCAACGATCAGGCCCTGCAGATCGGTTCCGAACTTTCAAAGATGGTCACCTCCGATCCCGTCCTGACGATCAAAATACTCAATACCGTCAACAGCCCCTATTATGGACTGCCGCAAAAAGTGGACTCCATCGGCCACGCCATGCTGCTGCTGGGCATTGTTCGTCTTCGGGAGATCTTGTACCGAAACGGGCTCCTGAATTTGTTCAGGACGGAAGATCCCTTCCAGAACGACATCGTGGAAAACCTTTGGAAACATGCGACCCTGACCTCCATCTGCGCTTCCCATCTCCACCGTCTGTACAGCGACCTGGACAGAGGAACCCTCTTCACGATGGGCCTCCTCCATGACGTCGGGAAATTGATCCTTCTCAAATGGGTCGGCGTCGAAAGATACCCCCGTAACCTGACGATCGGTGAAGAGGAGGCCATTGTCGGGATCAATCATGAAATCATCGGCCGGATGGCCCTCGAAACCTGGGGATTTTCTGATCTGATGGTTTCCGTGATCGAACAACATCATGCGCCGTCTTTCTGCGAACTGAAGGACCTGGATATGGACGGACAGAGGAAGAAATACCTGATCGTCCTTTTCTTTGCCGACCAGCTTGCCAAATTGATTCTGAACGGAGAGAAAGCAGACAATGTAGAGCCGTTTCTCTCCTCCTACCTTCCGATGATCGATCGGCAACGTTTCCTTGACATCAGCATCGACGACGTGCTTCTGTCTTCGATCACGCAATCCGAGGTGTTTGCTGAAGGAGGATGACGAACTAATGACGGAAGTCGGAGATGCCCTCCAGGAACGCGCCAAGATGCTGGAAACGACCCAATGGGCGAATGAATTCACCTGGAAAGAGATAGAAAACCTTTCACGATATCTTTACATTTCAAAAATGGCAAAAGGATTGGCCATTTTTAACGAAGGGTCCAGGAACGCTGAGATGTATCTCATTGTGGAAGGCAGCGTCAACGTGGTCAAGGAAGACGTATCAAACCGCGAAAAGGTGTTGTCCGTTATCACAAAGGGCAAGGTCATCGGTGAGATGGCCCTCATCGATGGCCAACCCCGTTCGGCAAAGGTCGTTGCAGCGGATGATGTGACCATGTTGGTGCTGTCACGTGATAATCTGGACCGGCTGATCGATAACATTCCCAAACTGGCCGCCAAGCTTCTGCTCAAATTGGGCTCATTGATCAGTTACAAACTGCGCATGACGAGCGGCATGCTCGTGGACTATATTTGACGGCAGGCCGGGACCAAAAAAGAAGGGGCTAGCTTTCGCTAACCCCTTGATTTTTGGTGAGCCCTGTCGGGATCGAACCGACAACCTACTGATTAAGAGCATGTTTTTATAGGATATTGCCTCTCCTCATTAGAAATCATTTGACATAATTACCCGTTAAGTTTACGATGCTTATAAATGTATGAGCGGAATGGTCCGATCAGCCATGATCATCAATTATGATGAAAAAGGGTAGCTATAGGGTAGCAATGAAGAGGGAGCGGACAAAATATCCCGGTGTCTACCAGCGACAATCTGACACCAGAGTACATAATGGCAAAGCCGATGCCTGCTATGACATCACCTATAAGCGCGATGGTAAAAAGATATGGGAGAAGGTCGGATGGGTCAGCGAGGGCTACACGGCAAAGGTCGCATCGGAGTTGAGGTCTAGCCGGCTAAGAAACATCCGTCACGGCGAGGAGCTCCCGAAGGAAAAAACAAAGGCACCTTATTTTAAGGAAGTAGGGAAAAAGTATATTGAATGGGTCGAGGTGAATAAATCAAGATCGGGACGTGACGACAAATATCTTTACAAAAACCACCTTGCCTCTGCGTTTGATGACAAACGTCTGGACGCGATTTCTGCCTTCGATTTGGAACGTTTAAAAAATAAGCTAACCCAAGATGGCCTTGCTCCTGGGAGCGTGAAACACTGTCTCGTCCTCTTTCGTCAGATGTTCAATAAAGCGGTTCTGTGGGGAATGCACAAAGGGGATAATCCGATTAAGGGGGTCAAGCTCCCTACCCTTCAGAACCAGCGCGAACGTTTTCTGACATACGATGAAGCATCCCTTCTCCTTGATGAGCTTAAGGTCGATCAAAGCCGTACGAAGAATCCCGGCAAAAAGAAAGATCCTCAGCTCCATGATATGGCTTTGCTGTCACTTCACTGCGGATTCCGAGCAGGGGAGATATTCAATCTAAAGGGTCAAGATCTTGATTTTGGCAATGGGTTGATCAACATATCCGATCCCAAGAACAAAGAAAACCGAAAAGCCTTCATGACGGAAGCGGTTAAGGAAGGCCTAATGAAGCGTGTTCCCGGATCACCCGATGAATACGTCTTCAAAGACAGAAGACATGGCGGAAAGATCACAGCTATATCGGCTGCTTTTAGAAAAGCCGTAAACAAGCTTGAATTCAATAAGGGCATTACCGATCCTCGGCAAAAGGTCACGTTCCACAGTCTCCGGCATACATTCGCTTCATGGCTCGCGCTGCAGGGAGAGACTATCCTGACAATCAAGGAATTACTCGGCCACAAGTCCCTTGCCATGACGGCTCGGTACGCTCACCTAATGCCGGAGCACAAGAGGCAGGCCACACTGAATCTTGAAAAGAATTTCATTAAAAAAGTAAATGACTCTAAAAAGATAAAATGAGTGCAGATGCCATGAATGAAAAAATCATGACTGCCGGAGAAACGAAAGACGGATTCATCATGGAATTCAGAGAGCTGCTTGATGGTAATTTCATGATGATCCTGAATGGTAATAAGTTGCGCGAAAGCGTTGGTTCTGGGGGTTCCTACATCGACCTCAATAGTCCGATCACCGGAGGGGAGCTTAGTCCTTTGGCTGTTTTGCTGTTACATAAAATGAAGACCTTCATGCGCGGAGAATTGCCGGAAGCTACAAAAAAGGAAATTTTGGAATTGGACGGCGACGCCAAACGGATCAATTCTTTTGTGAAGAAGTATGGCTTTGAGGCTATTGAAGTGCCTGCCGTCAGAAATTTCTTTAGAGAGTTGGTGAAGAAGGCGAGAGACAAGGACTGTAATGAAAGTGCTGAATGCAAAAAGAGGCTTGATCGGCTCATTGTGGCTATGTCCCATACGGACAGGAAGGTTCGGATAATACGTGATGTCAGCATTCCGGACCTCGTTAGGTATTTGGAAGAAATCGAACACGAAGCGGATAGGTTTTATCTAAGCGTTAAAAAATTTTGCCGTGATTGCGGAGGGAAAGAGAGCAGCTATTCAAAATGTGAAGAGAGGGCCGGGTGCACACACCTTCTTGATCACCTCAAAGAGCACCTTCGGGGTTGGAGCCGAAAACGAATCGACGGATACCTGAAGTTCAACACACGTTCCGAGTACGTTGAGGATAAATTTATGAAGAAGTTGGGTGTCGATAGGACAAGGGCTGAAGAACTATTGAGGTACGCAAAAGAAATAAAAAAACTTAGCTAGCCGGTTTGTTCCCCATAGAAATATAAGATTTTTGGGGGAACGGATCGAGAGACTGATCAAATAAGATCGAGTATTGGACAGGCAGCGAGAAATCGATGCCTGTTTTTTTGTGACTGAAACAGGACCAATAAACAGGGAGGTGAATCAGATGCCAAAGAAAATAATAGTCCGGAAAGCTGTCACACCGCAAGAGGCGGCAGAGATCTACGGACTCTCCGTTGGGTCACTCGCGAATCTGAGGGTGAAACGGCAGGGGGCTCGTTACCACCTCTGTGGCAGGAGGGTCTTTTATCTTGTCGAAGACCTTGAAGCCTGGCTCCTGCGGAATCCAGTGTTAACAATCGATTCATTGCCCGAAGGGCATAACCAGCAAGGAGAATAATTATGTTATCAAAATCATTAAGAAATTATTGTGGCGCTGAAAGAATGACGTACGGTCAGGGGATAGGAGCTAGTGATTACAGCGACATTTTTGATTTTAGCAATTACTCCCTCCTAACCTCTCTCGACTACATCATCCTCAACATATTCGATCCTATAGATGCCTACAATCTGTTTAAGGTCATCGAGGATTACGGCTTTAAAGTTGTCTCGGATCAAATCCTCAATAAAGGAAATTATGAAAGGAAACGAATTTACAGGAATATTGACCGGACATTGGAGTTCCTTTACAGGTTGAGAGATGAGAAATCTTCAGTTCCTCCGGTACGTATGCATCTCCGGCATCCTGATCAGGAAATGATCTTGATATTCTCTGAGATCATTCAGAGGTGCGGTCTTCGTGTCCTCACTTCCGTGGTTGAGGTCACGTTCGACTTTTGTGGGAAAAATCTCCAAGATTTGATGGATTTTTTTCATTACCGTCTTTTCGTCCGGTATCAGAAATCACGTCCATTCAGATTTGAAGGCGAGCGTACCACAACATTTTACCCGGAAGACTGCCGATCCAGTGAATCCAAAGGAATGAGGGAATACCGGAAGAAATTTGATGATGGCAGTGCTTCTTTCCGGTTCGAGCTTGTCCTGAAAAGGAGGATCCTGCGGAGACTCGGTCTAGAATTCCCTCTCTCCAACATCGATGAAATCAACTGGCTCAGTTTCTTTGACTTCCGGCAACTGGATCTTGACGGTTTGAGGGATTACCTGATCTGGCTTCAGAGGAAGAGTATTGCAGAGGAAGCCTTACAGCCGCGGATATGGCGCGGTTCTGCCATCGTCAGTTATATCGATTATTGCCACCGGCCACTACTGGATAATGACCTGTCCCTGATGGAGAAGATGCGGTTAATCAAGACTCGATTGAATGTCCGGAATTATGCCCGTTTCCTGATTCCACTAGATCGGATTAACCAGCGCTTCATGACGATGGTCAGGGCGCAGCGGTTTATCCCGGACCGGAGAAAGAGACGTTTATAGGGAGCTTAAGGAGGGAAGAGGATTTCGATCAAGGCTGTCGGGGGGTGATCTTCAGTGTCTGCGTGACGTCAATTTCCGCTATTTTTACTGCGGGAGATGCCCTATGCCGAATTTTTTAGCGCAAAACGATAAAAGATGCATCTGTCCAGTTTTGATTTGCTGGCAGGGCTCCCCGCTGCAAGATTTCTTAAACGACCCGGCAATAAAAAAGCAGGGCCATTCCTGACCCTGCCTTTTCCATGTTATCGCTAAACTTCTGCTAACGGCTCATTCTCCTAATCCCTGCCAATCCAACCAACCCAAGCCCGA
>JAJFTY010000215.1 GCA_021372695.1 Deltaproteobacteria bacterium | reverse complement strand
ACTATGCCCCGGGGCTGATCCTGGCGGACGTGCTCAGCAGCAGGCGGGGCGATCTCTACGCCCTGGTTCCCCAGGGGAAAGCTCTCTTTGCCGGTTTCGAAAACGACGCCCTTCCCAAGGCGGGATTCGGGTTTGCCATGGCGAGTTTCCCAAAGGGAGGGGACGGAGCTGCGCTCTTGGAGGCGATCCGGGGCCTCGTTGCCGGATACGTGAAAAGCGGCCTCCCCGCGGATCTGGTAGAGGCGGCCAAGCGGCATGAAAGGGCCGGCGCCGAGTTTCAGAAGAATTCCATCTCCGGCCTCGCCGAAACGTGGTCCCAGGCCCTGGCCGTGGCAGGGGTGAACTCCCCGGACGACTTGACGGATGCAATCGCGAAGGTGACCGTCGAGGATGTCAATCGCGTCGCGCGCGAATACCTGATCAACGAGACCGCGCTCACGGCGATCGTCACGCCGCGCCCCTCGGGAAAGCCGGTCGCTTCGAAAGGGTTCGGCGGCAAGGAGTCCTTTGCCCCCAGCCGGACACAACCGGTCGATCTTCCGTCCTGGGCGAAGAAGGCGGCGACCGTACCCGCCCTTCTTCCCTGGAAGATAAAGCCCGTGGTCACGACGCTCCGCAACGGGATCAAACTGATCGTCCAGCCGGAAAGCGTGAGCCCCACGGTGACGGTCGTCGGGCAGGTGAAGCACAACGAGAAGCTCCAGGAGCCGGCGGGAAAAGAGGGAGTCTCCGACGTGCTCGAATCCCTCTTCTCCTATGGGACCCGGTCGCTGGACCGGCTGGCGTTTCAGAAGGCCCAGGATGAGATCGCGGCGGACATCTCCGCAGGACCGAGCTTTTCTCTCCGCGTCCTGTTGGAGAACTTCGAGCGCGGCATGGAACTCCTGGCCGACAACCTGCTGCGCCCGGCCCTGCCGGAAGAGGGGTTCGGCGTGGTCAGGCAGGAGACAATCGATGCCCTCCGCGGCGAGATCGAGAGCCCGTCCTTTCTTTCCAAACGGGCCCTGCGCCGTGCCCTCTATCCCGAGCATGATCCCATGCGCCGTTTCGCACTGCCCGAAACCGTGAGCAGCGTTTCGCTCTCGGACGTCAAAGCTTACTACAAGAAGGTGTTCCGTCCGGACCTGACGACGATCGTCATCATCGGCCGGGTGACACCGGAACGCGCGCGCACCGCCGTCGAGTTCTGTTTTTCCGACTGGAAAGCCCAGGGGAAAAAGCCGCAGACGGACCTGAAGGCCACGACGCTGAACAAACCCTCCGTCGTCCATGTTCCGGACGCAAGCAGGGTCCAGGATCGGGTGACGCTCGCCCAGACGCTCGGGATCACCCGGTCGCACGCCGACTACTACACCCTCCAGCTCGGAAACCATGTGCTCTCCGGCGCCTTCTATGCCACCCGCCTTTACCGTGATCTGCGGGAGAAGGCGGGCCTCGTCTACAACGTGGAGTCGTTTATCGAAGCGGGGAAAAACCGCTCCCTGTTCGGTGTTTCCTATGCCTGCGACCCGCCCAACGTGGCGAAAGCCGCATCCATGATCGAACAGAACCTGCGCGAGATGCAGAAGACAAACGTGACCGCCCACGAGCTCGAGCAGGCTAAAATCCTGCTGCTGCGCCAGCTTCCCCTCTCCGAGGCGGACATGGACGGCGTTGCCGGAGGGCTGCTCTCCCGGTCTTTGCAGAATCTGCCGCTCGACGAACCCATCCGCGCCGCGAAGCGTTTTCGGGAGATGACTGCCGCACAGGTGCGGAAGGCCTTTGCCAAATGGATCCGGCCCACGGGCTTTGTGCGCGTTACGATGGGGCCGAGTCCCGAATGAGCGCCCACGATTCATGCAGAACCGACCCCGAGGATGCCCATGAGTGAAGAAAAACGCTTCAATCGGCCGATATACAGTCTCCTGCCCGTCGACGTGGCGGGGTTCGACGCCCTGGCGGAACTTGCCCTCGACCTGCGCTGGTCATGGAGCCACTATGCCGACGAAGTATGGGGGGCGCTGGACCCCGACCTGTGGGAGTTCACCCGGAACCCCTGGGTTGTGCTGCAGACGGTCTCGCGGGACCGGTTCGAACGCGTGCTTGCCGATCCCGCTTTCCGGCGGAACGTCGATCTCCTGCTCGAGGCCAGGCATCGTGCCGTCGAGGCTCCGGCCTGGTTTCAGCAGCATTACCCGGACGCCCATCTGAGCTGCGTCGCCCACTTCAGCATGGAATTCATGTTGAGCGAGGCGCTGCCGATCTACTCGGGCGGGCTCGGCAACGTGGCCGGCGATCAGCTCAAAGCCGCGGGTGACCTGGGGGTGCCCGTCGTCGGTGTGGGACTGCTCTATCAGCAGGGCTACTTCCGCCAGGTGATCGATCAGGATGGAGCTCAGCAGGCGCTCTTCCCGTACAACGATCCGGGACAGCTCCCGATCACCCCCCTGCGCCAACCGAACGGCGAATGGCTGAGGCTGGAGATCCCCCTGCCCGGCTACTCGGTCTGGCTGCGCGCCTGGCAGGTGCAGGTCGGACGTGTGAAACTCTATCTGCTGGACAGCAACGATGCTGCAAACTTCCCCGCCCATCGGGGGATCACGAGCGAACTTTACGGCGGGGGGCCGGAGCTGCGCCTCAAGCAGGAGCTGCTCCTGGGAATCGGCGGCTGGCGTCTGCTCTCGGCGCTCGGCTTACATCCCGACGTCTGTCACCTGAACGAGGGGCATGCCGCCTTCGCAGTTCTGGAGCGCGCCCGGAGCTTCATGGAAGAGACGGGGCAGCCGTTCGACGCCGCGCTGTCCGTCACCCGGGCGGGAAACCTCTTCACCACCCACACGGCTGTGGCCGCCGGATTCGACTGTTTCGCCCCGGCCCTCGTGGAGCAGTACCTCGGCCCTTATGCCGAGCAGAAGCTGCGCATTCCGTTCCGCGACCTGCTCGCCCTCGGCCGCCGGAATCCGGACGATCGGGCGGAGACTTTCTGCACGGCCTACCTGGCCATCCGCGGAAGCGGGGCGGTCAACGGCGTGAGCCGCCTGCACGGGGAAGTCAGCCGCCGGCTTTTCGGGCCCCTCTTCCCGCGCTGGCCGGCGGATGAAGTGCCTGTCGGACATGTGACCAACGGCGTCCACATGCCGACCTGGGACTCGGCCGCGGCAGACGATCTCTGGACGAAGGCCTCGGGAAAGGAGCGTTGGCTGGGGACGATGGAAACCCTGGCGAACGATATCCGCGGCGTCTCCGACGAGAGCCTCTGGGAGTTTCGACTCGCGGCCGGCAAGTCCCTCATCGATTACGCCCGGAGGCGATTGAGCCGGCAATTGGCCGCCGCCGGAGCGCCTGCCGTGTCGGTCGAGAGGGTGAAGCATCTGTTCGATCCCAACGTATTGACCCTGGGCTTTGCGCGCCGTTTCGCCGCCTACAAGAGGCCCAACCTGCTCCTGCACGACCCGGAGCGGTTGCTCCGGCTGTTGACCCATCCGGTGAGGCCGGTGCAGCTCATCATCGCGGGGAAAGCGCATCCGGCGGACGGCGCCGGGCAGGAGCTGATCCGGGAATGGACGCGCTTCATCCGCCGGCCCGCAGCCCGCCCCCATGTGATGTTCCTCAGCGATTACGACATCCAATTGACCGAACATCTGGCTCAGGGGGTGGATGTGTGGCTGAACACACCGCGGCGGCCCTGGGAAGCCTGCGGGACGAGCGGCATGAAGGTGCTCGTCAACGGGGGGATCAATCTGTCGGAATTGGACGGCTGGTGGGCCGAAGCGTACGCCCCCGAAGTGGGGTGGGCGCTGGGAGATGGCCGGGAGCACGGGGACGATCCGGCCTGGGACGCCGCCGAGGCCGCAACGCTCTATGACCTGCTCGAACGGGAGGTGATCCCCGAGTTCTACGCCCGCGACGAACGGGGGATTCCCACCGCCTGGGTTGCGAGGATGCGGGAGAGCATGGCGCGGCTGACGCCGCAATTTTCCGCCAACCGTTCGGTGCGGGAATACACGGAGCGCCACTACCTCCCGGCTGCGGAAGCCTACCATCGAAGGGCCGCCGAAAAGGGCGTGCTGGGCAGGCAGATCGTCGCCTGGCAGGGGGGTCTCGAGGAGAAATGGATCGTTCTCCGCTTCGGCGAGGTCCGGGTGGAGAGCCGTGACGGCCAGCACCTTTTCGATGTCCAGGTCTATCTCGACGACCTCGACCCGGAAGCTGTACAGGTTCAGCTTTACGCAGACAGCGTCGATGGCCGCGGCCCCGTGAGACAGGAGATGGCCCGCGTGCGTCCCTTGACTGGCGCGGCCGGCGGTTACGTTTACAGCGCCGCTGTCCCCACGGACCGCCCGCCTTCCGACTACACCGCGCGTATCATGCCCCGTTTCGAAGGCGCCGCCATTCCCCTCGAGGCCCCCTTCATTCTCTGGCAGCGGTGAGCGCGAGCTCAGATGGGCCGGCCCCATTCCACGGCCACCCTGCCGCGGTCTTATCCCTCCGATGCGAGTGATAGCTTTGGCATACGAATGTACTGACACTCGATCCCGATTGTCTTCGGAATTTATGCGGATTAAATTGATAAGCCTAAGGCTCCTTCAATATTTCCCGTATATCCACGCGTTGCGGAAGAGGAGGAGGGCCGGAGTGCCGGCAAGTCCGGTTGAGTGCAATGACGAGAAAATGAATGAAAAAAGGAGGATGCATATGGAATTCATGAGCAACTGGAAAAGAGTGGGAGTCATTTCGATGGCCGTAGGATTTGCCTTCTGTCTGATGCTATCCACAGCGCTCGCAGCGGAAATGGACAAGAAGGCCGAGAAGGCGGTGATGGACGGCACCAAGATGATGATGAACGGGAAGAAGGATTTGATGGCGGGCCTGGGAAAGGAGAAATTGACCAAGGATCCGAAACTCGCGGATGCCATCAAGAAGCTCAACGCGGGCGACAAGGAGGTTGTCGCCGGCAACAAGATGATGGGCAAGAAGGGTGAAAGGACCAAGGCGAAGGAAAAGATCATGAGCGGCACGACGATGATGATGGAGGCCAAGGATGCGATCATGGCCGAACTCAAGTCCCGGGGGATGATGGAGTCGGGAAAGCTCAAGGAGGGCGAGAAACTGATCGAGCAGGGCGACAACAAGATGCTCGAAGGGAAGAATGGGATGATGGACGCGTTCAAGAACTGGGAGTGATCCCCGCGATCTCCTGTCGACTGGTGGTTTGAGTTGAATGTCATCAGAGGGAGGGGACGTCGCCCATGATTCCATCCTCGAAGCCGGCAGGCGCGTTGCCTGCCGGCGAGATCGTCTCTGCGGCGCTTCCCGATGTGCTCGCGGCTCTCCGCGTAGACCCGGAAACGGGCCTCACAAGCGCAGAGGTGGACGCTCGCCGGAAGGATCACGGTTATAACGAGGTCATCGAGCGGCGAGGTCACCCTCTACTGAGATTTTTGGGCAAATTCTGGGGTATCTCGGCCTGGATGCTCGAACTGATCATGGTCCTGTCGGCCTTTCTCCGGAAATACTCGGACCTCGCCGTGGTGAGTGCGCTTCTGATCGTCAATGCCGTGTTGAGTTTTGCGCAGGAGCATCGCGCCACCGGCGTCGTTGAAACGCTGCGGCGAAAGCTGCAGGTCAGCGCCCGCGTGTTACGCGACAGAAGCTGGCAGGTGATCCCAGCCCGGGAGGTTGTCCCCGGCGATATCGTTCGTGTGCGTTCGGGCGATATCGTCCCGGCAGATATAAAATGCCTCAGTGGGGCACTGAGCGTTGACCAGTCGGCCCTCACCGGCGAGTCGATGGATGTCGATATCGTCCCGGGCGGAATGCTCGCATCGGGCTCCGTCGTCCGCCGGGGGGAATGTAACGGCGTGGTGATGCTGACCGGGACGGAAACCTACTTCGGCCGCACCACGGAGCTCGTTCAGGAGGCACGACCGAAGCTGCACATAGAGGCGGTTGTGGCCAAGGTCGTCCGCTGGCTCTTCGTCATCGTCGGCGCACTCCTGGCCGTCGTGGTCGTCCTGTCGCTGATCCGCCATGTGCCCCTCCTCGAGATGATCCCGCTCATGCTTGTCCTGTTGATGAGCGCGGTGCCTGTGGCCCTCCCCGTCATGTTCACCGCCAGCATGGCCTTTGGATCGAGGGAACTGGCGAAGCGCGGCGTCCTGGTCACGCGCCTCAGCGCCGCGGAGGATGCCGCGACGATGGATGTGCTCTGCGTGGACAAGACCGGGACGATCACGGTGAACCAACTGGCCATCACCGGCGTGATCCCCGCGGAAAATGTGACAGAATCCGATGTGCTGTTCGCCGGTGCACTCGCATCGCAGAAAGCCAATCAGGATCCGATCGACATGGCCTTTCTTGCCGCGGCTGAAGATCGGCACATCTTCGACGGTATGCCTGCGGTCAAGCCCATCTCCTTCACGCCGTTTGATTCGAAAAGCCGGCGGACGGAAGCCGTGGTCGAACAAAACGGCCAACGGCTTCAGGTGATGAAAGGCGCCGTACGAACCATCGCCCAGGCCTGCGGACTTTCACCCCCGGAGGTCGCGGCGTTGGAGGCTCGTGTCGGCGAAGCGGCGCTGAAGGGATACCGGACGCTTGCGGTGGCGCGCGGTCCCGAGACAGGCGCCCCCGTATTGGTCGGATTGGTGACATTGGTTGATCCGCCCCGGCCCGACGCCAAACAACTCATCGCCGCACTCCGCGACCTCGGCGTTTCGGTAAAGATGCTCACCGGCGACGCACTGGCGGTGGCGCATGAGATCGGCCAAGGAGTCGGGTTACCCAACATCCGGCGCGTTGCCGACCTGAAGGCTGCGGGCGCACAGGCAGGCAACGAAGCGGTGGACTTGTTGGCGGGTGCGGATGGTTTCGCTGAGGTGTATCCGGAAGATAAATACATCGTGGTGCAGCACCTGCAAGGCGCAGGACACGTGACCGGCATGACGGGCGACGGCGTCAACGACGCGCCCGCGCTGCGCCAGGCCGAAGGGGGAATCGCCGTCAGCACAGCAACCGACGTTGCCAAGGGTGCCGCGAGCGTCGTCCTGACCGAACC
>JAJFTY010000162.1 GCA_021372695.1 Deltaproteobacteria bacterium | reverse complement strand
GCTTCTGAACCGAGACCCCCTGCCGGCTGACCACTTCCGGCAGGAGCGGCAGGGCCTGATTCACCCGGTTCTGCACATTGACCTGGGCCATGTCCGGATCGGTGCCGGGTTCGAAGGTGAGGGTGAGCGACATGCTGCCCGTGGAGGAGCAGGAGGAGGACATGTACATCATCCGGTCCATCCCGTTGATCTGCTGCTCCAGCGGCGCGGCCACGGTATTGGCGACGACTTCGGCCGTGGCGCCGGGGTAGGAAGCATCGACGTAGATCGTGGGCGGGGCGATATCGGGATACTGCGAAACCGGTGTGGCCTTGAGCGCCATGAAGCCCGCGAGCGTGATCACGACGGCGATCACCGCGGCAAAGACCGGTCGGTCGATGAAAAAGCTTCCCATGGCGTCCCCTATCGGCCGGCCGCGGGCCGGGCAGCCTTCTGCGGCGCCGGCGGCACCACCTTGACCGGCGTGCCGGCAGCAAGATTCATGAATCCGTCCACGATCACCCGGTCACCCGCCTTCAGGCCCTGCTTGATGATCCAGTCCGGTCCCACCCAGTCTCCCACCGTGACCGGACGCACCTCGGCCTCGCCTTTGGCGCTTACGACGTAGACGACATGACCGTTGGCCGACTGCTGCACCGCTTTCTGCGGCACGGCCAGGGCATTGGGGCGCGTCGCGCCCGTCAGGTAGACCTTGACGAACATCCCCGGCATGAGATCGCCCTTGGGATTGGGGATCTGGGCCCGCACCAGGAAGGTGCCGGTTTCCTTGTTGAAAGAGGGTTCGGAAAAATTGACCACGCCGATCTGCGGATAGCGGCTGCCGTCGGAAAGTTCCAGTTCGACGGTATAACGGTTGCCTTTCGGCTCCACCAGCTGGCCGCTGGCCACCTCCTTCAGCGCCTCTGCCTGTTCGTTCTGGGATATGCTGAAATCCACCCAGGCCGGGTCGAGTTTGGCCACATAGGTGAGCGCGGCGGACTGACTGCCGGCGGCGATATACCCCCCTTCCCGGATCTTCGACTGACCGGCCACGCCGGCGACCGGAGAGGTGATGGTGGTATAGCCCAAATCCAGGTTGGCCTTGTCCAGGTTCGCTTTGGCCTGTTGCAGGCCGGCCTCCGCGGACTTGACGGCGCCGATGGCATTATCCAGGTCGCTCTTGCTCGCGGCATTCTGATCGGCCAGCGGCTTGATACGGTTGTAGCTGGCCCTGGCCGTCCAGAGCTGGGACTCGCGGATCTCCATCTCCGCCCTGACGGCCTCCACGGCGGCCTGATAAGGTTTCCGGTCGATCTGGAAGAGCACCTGCCCCTCCCGGACCTCCCCCCCTTCGTGGTAACCGATCTTCTCCAGGAAACCGCTCACCCTGGCCACGACGTCCACCTGGTGGGAGCTCTGGATCTGGGCGACGAAGGGAACCCTAAGCGGCATCGTCCTGGGCTGTACCGTGATCGCGACCACTTCAACTGCCGGCGGCGCTACCTGCGGCTTTTCAGGGGTGCCGCAACCCGCGACGGTCATGGCCAACAGCCACGCCAGACAGAGGAACAACGTCAGCCGTGCCCCGGCCGGGAGATCGATGTGAGTTGTCATGACGGGCCTCCGCCTCCCTGATTTTTCCATAAATCACAGCATCTATCATGCCAATTCATTCGCCTTCGCATAACCGGAAACCGAAAGAAGGGTCCCCATCGATCGGATCAAAAAGGAGAAAGCGCCAGGAAACCGGAGGTGACGGTATCCGAGATTGCGGATATCTTCAAGGAGATTCAGGGGCGACCGGGACAATTGTTCGGGATGATCCGGCCTGCCGAAGTGCCGCGTTCCGGCACCGGCGGCACTTCGGCAGGATCGGAAGAAATCAAAAAAGACAAAAATCCGACGCTGAATGTGGTAGGCTGCCGGACGATCCGGCATCGCACGGAGGCGGAGGTTCTCGGGGTCTCCGCGCCGGGTGTTGGAGCCGGAACATCTGAAGAAAAACGATCTAGATTCCGGAGGTGGAGCCGTGACCGATCATTCCCCGGGAACCCTCTTCTGCATCCCCTTTGCGGGCGGCAGCGCCTACTCTTATCGTGATTTGCAGCGCCATGCCGCGGGCGTGCGCTTCGTGACCCTGGAGCTGCCCGGGCGGGGGAGGCGGTTTTCCGCACCCCTGCTCACAAGCCTCCCCGAGATGGTGGACGATCTCTTCGGGCAGATCCGCGGTCGT
>JAJFTY010000144.1 GCA_021372695.1 Deltaproteobacteria bacterium | reverse complement strand
CCCGAACCGGCCGAGGCGGTGACGAAGAGGCTTTTCGTCATGGGCGCCCTCCTGTCCGGTAGAGTTCCGGCTTGAGGCAGAGTGCCTTGTGGGGGCAGTAGGCACAGCCTGCGGCGCGGAAGTTGGGAGAGAAGTTTTCCTGCGCCAGCATTGCGTCGAGCCGCTGGGCGATGCGTTCCATCGTGGCGTCGCAGGCGGCCAGGTCTGCCTCCGCCAGGCGGCCCTCATAATCGCCACGCACCCGCGGCCGCAGAAAGATGTGGGCCGCATCGAGCCGTCCGAGCGTGGCCTTGCCGTTGTACAGGGCGAGATAGGCGTAGATGAGGAGTTGGAAGCGGTCGTCGAAGACCTCGGACCTCTCCAGACGGTCCGCCAGGCAGTCCTTTTCGGAATAGGCCTTCTTCTCCTTGTATTTGAGGTCCGTGATGAGCTGCCTCTCTCCCTGAAGCTGCAGGCGGTCGATGCGCCCTTTGATCTGGTAGCGGCCGCCGCCGAAAGGAGCTCTCAGTTCGAGTTCGGCCTCCGTCACGGCGTCGGAAAAGAGGAGCGGCCGGCCCGTCTCCTTCTCCCAGGCAGCGATATCGGCCAGATGGCTTTCGACGATAGCCTTGCGGACCTCCTCGTCCGGGAGTTTCGCCGGGAGGTCCTCGTAGCCGTACCAGCACTCCTCGAACTGTTCGCGCCATTGATCGAGGGCAGGGGGATGCTCCGTAAGCTTGGCGAAGAAGCGGTGGAGCAGATCCCCGATGATGAGATTGGCGCTCTCTTCGTCTGCGAAGCAGGGAGGCGGTACCACACCCTGGATCTCTTCCAGGATGAAGCGGCACGGGCAGGTGAAAAAGCGCTGCAGGGAACTGAACGACCAGGTACGGCTCCGAAGCTTCTCCTTCAGTCCA
The DNA here is from genome assembly GCA_021372695.1 of Deltaproteobacteria bacterium. Next base: position 18,360 of record JAJFTY010000144.1, on the reverse strand, counting down.
GCGGTGTTCTCTATGGTGAGGTGGCCGGCCGGCACGTGGAAGGGCTCAGGAACCATCAGACGCTTGACCGTCCGGCCGCCGAATTCCGTGGCGAGGAACGAAAAGTGGGCGGACGGCGCCTCGCCGTTGGCCTGATCGTACAGGGCAGCGATGTGGGCTGTCCTGCCGAAGGAGAGAAACTGCCGAAGGCTGAGATCGTCCGACTCGTACTCGGTCCTGTAGATGCGCGGCAGATGGATCCAGTTCAGGTAGGGGCCGCTGAAGGGCTTCCGCGGGAAGATGCGGCTGTTCATCGGCAGGATGACGGCGCGTTCATAGGGGATGCCGGTCGCATCGCCCAGCCCCACCACCTGGATCGGTGCGCTGCGCCGGCCGCGCAGCCGCAGCTTCTTCGCGGTGATGAGGTACTCGGCGAGCGGCGTCCACTCGCCGCCCATGAGCGGACGGAGCCGATCCAGTTCGTCGCACAGCGTGATCGCCCCCTCGCACGCGGAATGGTCGGCCTCGTCGAGTTCGTTCCACCGGGCGGTGAGCTCGGCGACGAGTTCCCGGCGCACGGCCGCGAGCCCCCTCCCAGAGCGTACGGCCTCGGCCAGGCGGTGCGCCGCCGCGAAGTGAGCGAAGGGGAGCCAGGGCGAGAAGTTGACCTGCCCGCCGAGAGGCCGAAAGAGGAGTTCCCAGAGGTAGAAGGAGAGCCTCTCGTCCAGGGGAACGATGAAGAGCTGATCCCCGCCGCTCTTCGCCTCGCGCAAAAAGGCGTCGATCTCCCGGGCGAGGAGCGCCGGGATCGCGGCCCGTTCGGCCAGTTCGGTAAAGCCAAGCCCGTCACCGGCATTCCGCCTTTCGGCGACGCCGATACGCCGGACGAGCGACAGTGCCGTCTCATAATCGGGCGGCTCCGTCGGCATGTGGGGGCCGAAAAGGGGCGCGTCCACGAAAAGCCGGTCGCGGGGGATACGGCCGAAGAATCGCTCGTTCACCGGGGTCATGAGGGGCAGACCGACAAAAAATTCGCCGTCACCCGGCGCGAGGTCGGCGAACCGCGCCGCTTCGAAGGTTGGATAGAAAAGCCCACCGGCAGCGAGACGGGCGCGGAATGACTCCATCGTCGCAAAGAAGCGGTCGATCCGGGCGAGCTGTTCCGGCCCGATCCGGTCCAGGGCGCGCAGCTCTTCGATGCTCACGGAAAACTCGGCGATCGCGGTCAGGAAGGAGAGCAGCCGCTGGGTGTCGGCCGGGGGCAGAGAGCGGCCCTCTTCACGGCACAGAAGGGCATGGAAATGGAGAAGGGCTTCATCCTCCGACACGGCCGTTCGGCCGGTCGCCTCGGCGATACGGCGGGTCCGGTAGTCGTCGAAAGAGAGGACGGTCGGGAGGAGACCGCCGATTCGGGTATGGATGAGGTGATGCAGGAAGTCGCGGCCACGGCCCGTCATGGAAACGGCCGTGAACCGGCTCATGTCCGGATAATGGGCGTGAAGCTGTTCTAAGAGGGCATCCACGGCGGTCGGTCGGTCATCCGGCAGAGGGTCGGGATGGACGATGGGATGGGACATAGCGGCAGTTTCTTTCCCGGGTTCAGCCAAGGAAAAGGATATCGTCAGCTTCCCGTTGTCGGGATTGTGTTTTACTCCGGCAATAATACATCTTAATATCGTCATTCCGGCGAAAGCCGGAATCCAGAATTAACTTGACTGGATGCCGGATCAGGTCCGGCATGACGTTCTATCTGTTTGATCGCCGGTGTAATAAAAGAATGATCGACCGGGCATTGCTTTTCGCGGTGGGAGTATACTCATGTTTCAATCCATATTCAACAGAATGGTGCCGCGATATGGAATGAACGCGTGTGCCGTTCACCACGGATGTAGTTCATTTTTCTTGACAGTCATTCCGGATGATGACATGAATCACGTTAAATATTAATCATATGTGTTCCAGTGCCCCAAAGGTTCACAAGGGCGCGGCGCCGGTTCAGGCTTTTTCCCAAGCCGGAAAGGTTGGCCTCCTCCGGGCGGCTTTATCCGATCTTCGGTAGAGTGAGATCATGGATTCCCCCATCCTCAACGACATCCTGGTCATCATCCTGCTTTCCGTGGTGGTGATCTATATCTGCCACCAGATGCGACTGCCCATCATCGTGGGCTTTCTGCTCACGGGCCTCCTGGCCGGACCGCACGGATTCGCCCTGGTTCACGAGATCGACTCGGTCAAGACGCTCGCAGAGACGGGCATCATCCTGCTGATGTTCACGATCGGGCTGGAGTTCTCCTTCCGGAGCCTCTTCCGGATCCGGAAACCGGTCCTGCTGGGCGGCTCCGTACAGATCGTGCTCACGATTCTCATCACCTTTGCCGTGGCGCGGATTGCGGGCTTCGATACGGGGGAGGCGGTCTTCGCCGGCTTTCTCGTCTCACTCAGCAGCACCGCCATCGTCATGAAGGTCTTTCAGGACCGCGCCGAGATGGATACGCCCCAGGGGAACGCATCCCTGGGCATCCTCATCTTCCAGGATCTGGCCGTGGTCCCGATGATGCTGCTGATCCCGCTGGTGGCGGGAACACAGCAGACCGAGTGGCACATCATCGCCGTTCTCGCCGGCAAGATCGTCGGCATCGTCCTGCTCGTTCCGTTCCTCTCGCGGTGGCTCATCCCCCGGCTCTTCTTCGGCATCGCCAAGACCAGGAGCCGGGAACTGTTTCTGATCACGACGCTCGCCATCTGCCTCGCCGTCGCGTGGCTCACCCAGATGGCCGGACTCTCCCTGGCCCTCGGCTCCTTCCTGGCGGGGCTGATCATCTCGGATTCCGAATACAGCCATCAGGCCCTGGGCGAGATCCTCCCCTTCAAGGATGTGTTCACGAGCTTCTTCTTCGTCTCCGTAGGCATGCTGCTCGACATCGGGTATTTCTGGCAGCATCCCCTGTTGCTGCTGTTGACGGCCGTCGGCGTCCTCCTGGTCAAGTCGCTGACGGGCGGCATTGCAGCCTTCGCTTCGGGGCTTTCCCTGCGGCCGGCCATGATCGCCGGCATCGCGATCTGCCAGGTGGGGGAATTCTCCTTCATCCTGGCGGAAACGGGAATCTCCGAGGGGCTTGTCTCCACCTACGATTACCAAACCTTTCTCTCCGTCTCGGTCCTGACGATGATGGCCTCCCCATTTCTGATCGCCGCCGCCCCGGCCGTGGCCGAACGCGCCAACCGCCTGCCTCTGCCCAAGCGGCTGAAAAAGGAAAAGGCGGTCACGGCATCGGGAAAAGTCATCCCCCGGGAGAATCACATCATCATCGTGGGCTTCGGCCTGAACGGGAAGAACTTGGCCCGGGCGGCCGGAAATGCCGGCATCCCCTACGCCATCATCGAGATGAACCCCGCCTCGGTCCGAACGGAGCGCGCCAAGGGGGAGCCGATCACCTTCGGCGACGCGACGAAAGCGGCCGTGCTGATTCACGCAGGCATCCGTCAGGCGAGAACCCTGGTCATCGTGATCAACGACCCGATTGCCACGCGCAGGATCACGGAGTTGGCCAGGAGGCTGAACCCCCGGATCTACATCCTCGTACGCACCCGCTACGTCTCGGAAATGGGAGCCCTGATCGAACTGGGAGCCAGCGACGTGATCCCCGAGGAGTTCGAAACCTCGGTGGAAATCTTCAGCCGCGTCCTGGCAAAATACTTCATTCCCAAGGAGGAGATCGAAAAGATGACCGGGGAGATCCGTTCGGAAGGCTACGACATGTTCCGGAGTTTCTCCCGCAGCGGCCTGCCCGTATGCACGGTGGAGAGCTGCCTGCCGGATCTGGAAATCGCCTCCTTCCGCCTGGGGGAGGGCTCCTCCGCCGTCGGCCGGACGCTCCAGGAGACCGAGATGCGCAAGAGGCATGGCGTCACGCTCCTGGCGGTCAACCGGAAATCCGAGATCATCTCCAATCCCCCCGCCGACCTGACCTTTGCCGCCGGCGACATCCTGTTCGTGGTCGGAGACGCCCAGGACATCCGGAAGGTCAGGGATCTTTTCGGCCCCGGGGAAAGCATCCTGACCCCGAGGCCGACGGCCCCCTGAATGCCATGAACCCGGCTTTGCCGGAAGTGCCCGGAGCCTCTCCCGAACAGCGGATGGAAGGCTCGGCACGGTCGCCCTGCACAGCGCAAATCCCATTGACTTCGAAGGCGAAAAAATGATAGTGGCATGCCCTAGATCGGACGTGAAATGTGGGAGTTCCGGTGACGCGTCGGGCTTCGCCGACGGCCCGGAAAAGGGAGGGACTGGATGTTCATCGAGCAGCGGCAGGTCGGACAGATGGCGGTTTTCGCCTATCTGGTGGGCGACGAGCAGAGCGGCGATGCGATCGTGATCGATCCTGCGGAGGACGTGGACGGCATCATCGAGGCGGCCAGGAAGCGTGGAGTCAAGATCCGCTCCATCGTCAACACCCACGGTCATGTGGACCACACCAGCGGAAACTGGGAAATGAAGGAGAAGACCGGTGCGCCCATCATCATCCATGCAGATGATGCGGACATGCTCGTCTGCACTCCGCGGTACATGCTCGACATGTTCGGGGCCAAGCAGTCGCCCCCGGCCGATCGGACGGTCCAGGACGGCGATCTCATCGATGCCGGGGAGGTCCATCTCAAGGTCATCCACACTCCGGGGCACTCTCCGGGGAGCGCTGTTTTGCTCCTGGATGGCTACGCCTTCACGGGCGATACCCTTTTCGTGGAAGGTGTGGGAAGGAGCGACCTGCCCGGCGGTTCCGAAAGGGTCATGTTTGAATCGATCCGGCGGAAGATCTGCACCCTTCCTGACGAGACCATCGTTCTGCCAGGCCATAACTACGGGAGCAGGCCGACCTCGACCATCGGCCACGAAAAGCAGTTCAATCCCTTCCTGCGCTGAAGAGAAAAAAGGAGAGAGACGTGAGCAATCCAGGGATCATGAAGACCGATTTCAAGGGGATGAAGGCCGCGAGCACCGGAAAGGTCCGCGACATCTACGCATTCGATTCCCAGCTGCTGATCGTTGCGACCGACCGGATCTCCGCCTTCGACTTCATCATGCCGAACCCGGTCCCGGGAAAAGGCGAGGTTCTGACGCGGATGTCCGCGTTCTGGTTCGAAAAGATGGCCGACATCCTCCCGAACCATGTCATTTCTACGAATCCGGATGACTATCCCGCCGCCTGCGCCCCCTACCGGGAGGTGCTGCGGGGCCGAAGCATGCTGGTGAAGAAGGCGAAGCCGCTGCCGGTCGAGTGCATCGTGCGCGGTTACCTGAGCGGCTCCGGCTGGAAGGATTACAGCCAGGGGAAGCCGGTCTCCGGGATCGTGCTGCCGCCGAGGCTGAAGGAGTCGTCACGGCTTCCGCAGACCCTCTTCACCCCCTCGACCAAGGCCGCGGACGGCGAACACGACCTGCCGATCGGCCGCAAGGAGATGGAGAAGATCATCGGCGCGGAGCTGACGGATCAGATCATCAGGGCGAGCCTCGCCATCTATGAACGGGCCGCCGTCATCGCCGACAAGGCTGGTATCATCATCGCCGACACGAAGATGGAGTTCGGCCTTCTGGACGGGAAACTGATCCTCATCGATGAGCTCCTCACCCCCGACTCCTCGCGATTCTGGCCGAAGGACGACTATGAAGTGGGACGCCCCCAGAAGAGTTACGACAAGCAGTTCCTGCGGGACTATCTGATCTCGATCGGCTGGAACCAGAAACCTCCGGCGCCGGAGCTCCCCGCGGAGATCGTCGAGAAGACCGGCGAGAAGTACCGCGAGGCCCTGAACCGCCTGGTCCGGTAGCCGCGCAGGGGTGCCGGAAGCCAGCCCTGGAGGGCCGGGTACGACCGCGGTCCCGGGTTGACATCCGAAAAGGAATTATTATGTTACGGCGCGATGGGCATCCCGGCAAGGTGTGGCCACCTTTCGCGGGAATGACGTCCGCGGCGAGCGCATCGTCGTCCGGTCCAGGGCGGCTGGCAGTGGCCGGTCAATCCGGCAGAATACAGCAGAAGGAAGTTGAAAGGGCGAATGGCGTCAAAACAGTGTTACTATGAAGTCCTGGGGGTGGAACGAAGCGCCTCCGGGGAAGAGATCAAGAAGAGCTACCGCAAGCTCGCCATGCAGTACCATCCGGACCGAAATCCGGGGGATAAGACGGCGGAGGAGAAGTTCAAGGAGGCGGCCGAGGCCTATGAGGTCCTGAGCGACGGGGAAAAGCGCGAGATTTATGACCGTTACGGCCACGAAGGCCTGAGCGGCGCCGGCTACCGCGGCTTTTCCGGCTTCGAGGACATCTTCTCAAACTTCGGAGACATCTTCGGCGATGTCTTCGGCTTCAATACGGGCCGCGGCCGTTCACGGACATCTCCCCAGGCCGGCGCCGATCTGCGCTATGACCTCCAGATCTCCTTCATGGATGCGGCCCTGGGAACGAGCACCGAGATCGAACTGGAAAAATATACCCGTTGCACCGTGTGCCAGGGAGCGGGGTGCGCGCCGGGGACGTCTCCCCAGATCTGCAGCCGCTGCGGCGGACGGGGTCAGGTGACCCAATCGAGCGGCTTTTTCCACATCAGCACGACCTGTCCCCAGTGCCGGGGGCAAGGGAGGGTCATCACGACGCCCTGCACGGAGTGCCATGGCGGGGGAAAGGTCTGGGTCTCGAAAACAGTCCAGCTCAAGATTCCGGCCGGCGTGGAGACGGGATCGCGCCTCCGGCTCCGGGGCGAAGGGGAGGAGGGCGAATACGGCGGACCGACCGGCGATCTCTATGTCTTCATCGAGGTGGAACCCCACGATGTCTTCGAACGAAACGGCGACGACGTCTACTGCCGGGTTCCGATCACCTTCGTCCAGGCAGCGCTCGGAGGAAGCGTCGAGGCGCCGACCCTGACGGGCACCGAAAAGCTCAAGATCCCCCGGGGAACGCCGACCGGCAAGGTGTTCCGCCTGAAGGGCAAAGGCATTGCGCACCTGCGCGGATACGGGCGGGGCGACCAGATCATCGAGACTGTGGTCACCATCCCCGAGAAGCTCACCAAGAAACAGGAGGAGTTGCTCAGGGAGTTCGACCGGCTGAGTGAAAAAGAGTCAGCTCATTGAAACAGGGAATCATGAATCGGGGTGACTGATCATCCTCAACAGAAAGGAAAAATCATGCGAATGGCAAAAGGATGGATCGTATTGCTGGTCATGGCCGCATTTCTGATCTCAGGCTGCGGTGCGCTTCTGGTCGGCGGTGCGGCGGTGGGCGCGGGCTCCGGAACCTACATGTACATCAACGGCGAGATGAAGACCGACTACTACTTCGACTTCGACCAGACCTGGAACGCCTGCCAGAAGACCGTGGCGGATATGCGCGGCCTGGACGTCCTGCCGGACAAGGAGATCGGGAACGGCAAGATCACGGCCATGATCAATGATGAAAAAGTCACGATCCTGGTCACCTACAAGGCGAAGAACGTAACCACGGTCTCCGTTCGCGTCGGCCTGATCGGAAACAAGCTCTCATCGCAGCTCATCCACGATAAGATCGGTGACAATCTGATCAAGAAATAGCCGTCTTTGGGGCGATGACGGTATCGGTTCCGCAGGAATGCGAAAACGGATGAGGGCCGATGAAGAAAAAGTTGATTGCGGGGCTGGCGCTCAGCATCCTGCTGGTCTGGCTCTCCGTCCGTGGCATTGACTTCGGGGGAGTGATCGATGGCTTCCGCACGATCCACGGCGGGTACGTCGTCACTTCCCTGGCCGTGATGTTTTTGATGCAGCTCCTGAGGTCCATCCGCTGGGGGCTGATTCTGAGGCCGATCGGGCGGGTCGATCAGCTCTCCCTCTTTTCCGTCACCTGCGTTGGATTTCTTGCCATCATCGCCATTCCGGCGCGCCTGGGAGAGCTGGCGCGGCCCTATCTCATCTCGAAGAAAAGCACCATTCCCATGAGCTCGGCGCTGGGAACGATCTTCGTGGAAAGGGCGCTTGACTGCCTCACGGTCATGATCATCGCGGTGATCGCCCTCCTCCTCACGCCGCTGCCAACCTGGCTGATGCGCGCCTGCGCCCTGTTCGTCCTGGTGACTCTCGCCTTGTCCGCGCTGATGGTCCTGATGATCGTCCGCAGGGAAGCGACGCTCCAGGCCCTGGCCCCCCTGATCGGTCGGCTGCCGGAGCGCTACGCCAGAGCCGTCGACCGGCTGATCGACCGTTTCATCGAAGGGTTCCGGATCGTGGTTGATCCTCTGCTCCTGCTCTGGGTCACACTCCTGTCGATCGTCATCTGGCTCCTCGACGTGCTGGCCGTCTACCTGCTCTTCCTGGCCTTCGGCTTCAACCTGCCCGCCGCAGCCGCTTTTGTCCTGATGGTCATTCTCCTCGTCGGGATTGCCATCCCCACGGCGCCCGGTTTCATCGGGAACTGGCACTACTTCTGTATTCTCGGACTCTCCCTTTTCGGGGTCCCGAAGACGGATGCCCTGAGCTTCGCCGTCATCTACCACGCCCTCTCGATCGGAATCGTCATCGTCCTGGGCTTCATCTTCCTGCCCTTCAACCGTTTTTCCGTCGCGGACCTCCGCCGGCAGAACTGATTCCGCAACCGATTCGGATGATGTCGAAACAAAAAAGGGACAGATTTCCAATCTGTCCCTTTTTTCTTGTTTCGTTCGATCGTCGGTCTCAGTTCTCCGCCGCCTCGCCCGACCCATTTCTCACCTCGAGGTCGTAGCTGCGGATCTTCTTGTGAAGATTGCTCCGCTCCAGCCCGATCGCCTCGGCCGTCCGGGAGATGTTGCCGTCAAACTCCTTGAGTTTCCGCATGATGTACTGGCGCTCGAAGTCCTGTTTCGCGGCGCGGAAGGAGTCGGACTCGGACGAGATCTCCGGTTCCACAGTGGGCGATTGAGCGGCACCCTCCTGGAACAGGGGCGCGATGTCGCACTTCGAGATCACAGCCGTCTGGGTCATGATCACCAGCCGCTCGATCACATTTTTCAGCTCCCGGACATTCCCCGGCCAGTGGTATTTCATCAGGGCGACCATCACCTCATCGGTGACCGTCTTTTCCGGATCGCCCTCTTTCTTGGCGAAATCCTTGAGAAACCGATCAACCAGGAGCGGGATGTCTTCTTTCCGGTCGCGCAGCGGGGGGATCCGGAGCGGGATCACGTTCAGGCGGTAGTAGAGATCCTGGCGGAACCGCCCGTCCTCCATCTCCCTTTCGAGATCCTTGTTCGTCGCGGCGAGCACCCGCACATCGGTCGGGATGAGCCGGTTTCCGCCGACCCGTTCGAACTTCTTCTCCTGGAGGATCCGGAGGACCTTTGCCTGTGCCTTGAGGCTCATGTCGGCCACCTCGTCGAGAAAGATCGTCCCTTCGTTGGCCAGGTCGAACTTCCCCCGCTTTTTGGCGGTCGCCCCGGTAAAGGCCCCCTTCTCATGGCCGAACAGCTCGCTCTCGATCAGGTCTTCCGGGATGGCCGCACAGTTGACCTCGACGAACGGCTTCTGTGCCCGACGGCTCAGCCGGTGCACGGAGCGGGCGACCAGTTCCTTGCCCGTCCCGTTTTCTCCCATGATCAGGATCCAGGCGTTGGTCGGGGCGACGATGCCGATCACCTCCTTGAGGTCCTGGATCGGACCGCTGTTTCCCGTCAGCTCGTACTCATGGCTGACCCTCTGCCGCAGGAGGAGATTCTCCTCCTCCAGCCGGACCAGGTCCAGGGCATGGTTGACCGCCAGGATCACCTTTTCGAGCGAGAGGGGCTTTTCGATGAAATCGAAGGCCCCGAGTTTCGTCGCCTTGACGGCCGTTTCGATGGTGCCGTGGCCCGACATCACCACCACCTGCAGCTGCGGGTGGGCGCTCTTGATCGCCTTCAGCGTTTCGATCCCATCCATCCCCGGCAGCCAGATGTCCAGAAGAATCAGATGGGGCTGCTCATCCTCGAGAACCCGCAGGGCCTCCTCTCCGCTGCCTGCCGTAACCACCTCATACCCTTCGTCGCTCAGGATCCCCCCGAGGGTCTGGCAGATGCTCACTTCGTCGTCTACAACCAGGATTGTCTTGTTCATGATTCCGATTTCGCCGTCCTTTTCTTTCCCCCGCAGACCCGGGGGAGCGATCCCAATCGCCGTCTAGACCTTTTCGGGAAGGGGCAGTTCGAAGGTCACGATCGTTCCCCGGGGGTGGTTATCCGCCACGCCGACCCGGCCATGATGATCCTCAATGATGGAACTGACGATGGCCAGCCCCAGGCCCGTTCCCGATCGCTTCGTGGAAAAATAGGGTTCGAACATCTTTACCTTATATCCCGGCGGAATGCCACATCCGTTGTCGGCCACGTCGACTCGCGCCATCCTCCCGTCCTCGCTGCATGAGGTCCGGATCTCGATCCGGCCCTCTTTCGGGCCCACCGCCGTCACGGCGTTGTCGAGCAGGTTGACCAACACCCGGCGGATCTGGTCAGGATCGATCATCAGTTTCGGAATGTCGGCGCCCGGCCGGAAGTCGAACCCGATATCCTTGTGGGCATCCTGGAAGAGGATGACGGAGTCGCGGATCACCTCATTGAGGTCGTGAATGGCCAGGCTCGTCACCGGCAACCGCGCATAGCGGGAAAATTCATTCACCAGATTCTTCAGGACGTCGACCTGGTCGATGATGGTCTTGGTGCACTCCTTGAAGACGCCGTCATCCTCGCCCAGCCGGTCGCCATATTTCTTCTGGAGTCTTTGCGCCGAAAGCTGAACCGGCGTCAGGGGATTCTTGATCTCATGGGCCATCCGCCGGGCGACCTCCCGCCAGGCCGCAGCCCGCTCCGCCCGCTGCAGCTGGGTGAGGTCCTCGAACACCACCGCCAGGCCCATCTCCTTCCCCTCGTCGTCGCAGATGAGCGTGACGGTCATGAGGATCGTCATGGCCTTGTCCCGCAGGGTGAGATCGATCTGCTTGTCGATGAACCCCTCGCCGGACTCCCGCAACTCCCGGAGCACCTCCGCGGCCAGAGCGCGGTGGTCGGGAATGAGGACCTCTTCATACCGCCGGTTCAGGACCTTCTGGACGCGGATGCCGAGCATCTTCTCCGCCGCCCGGTTGATGGTCGTGATGACGCCGTTTCCGTCGACGGAGATCACGCCGGCCGAGATGTTGCGGAGAATCGTTTCCGTGTAGTTTCGCCGCTGATCCAGGTCCAGATTGGCCTGCTCCCAACCCTGCTTGCTCCGTTTGAGGTCGTTCGTCATCTGGTTGAAGGAGGTCACAAGAACCCCGATCTCATCATCCGCGACGATGTCGATCTGATGATTCAGGTCCCCTTGCGCGATCCTCCTGGTCGCCTCGGCCAGATCCTGGATCGGCACCGTAATCCCTTTCGCAAGGTAAAGGCCGAACCAGGTGGCCGAAAAGATGATCAGCAGCATCACGACGAACAGCGTAATGATGTAGCCGATCTTGATCGGCGTCTTCAGCAGCGTCAACTGCCGGTACTCTTCGGATGTCTTGGAGATCACGTTGATCTTGTCCACCATGCCGACCGGAAAGTAGTAGCTGGCCATGACGAACCCGATAACCTCTTTCGTGCTGGCGGCCGAATAGATCGGGGAGACGCCGCGGATGAGGTCGCCGTTTCCGGCCTGTTCGATCGTGGTCAGCTCCCGGCCGGCGTACACATCCTCCCTACCCTTGGCGGAAAGCGGCTTGGGGACCATCTGGGGATATTCCCGGTCGCGGACCACGACATTGTCCTTCTGGTTCTCGATGTGGACCTCGAGCATGTTGAGCTTGTAGGACCTGTGCCTCCCCTCGACCAGCGCCTTCAGATAAAGAAACTTGTTCCCCTCGTACAGGGCGTTCTTGGTGATATCGGTGCTGAGCTGGCGGGCATAGTACTTCGCCTGGTCCGCCGACTGCTGGTAGTAGATCTGTGCGACTTCGAGGGTCCGGTTCAGGGCATCCTCAATCCGGATGCTGAACCAGTTGTCGATGCTGTAGGAGAGGAAGTTGATCGACACCAGGAACAGCAGGGTGGTCGGGATGAGCGACAGGCTGACGAAAGCTGCGACAAGCCGGGTCCTGAGTTTCGAACCGACGATCCCGCGCCGCCGCTCGTAGATCAGTTTGACGAGATTCCGGACGATCAGAAAGATCAGCAGGATGATCAGGATGATGTTGACGTTGATCAGGCCGAAGATCAGCACGTTGCCGGAGACGGGCAAGACAACGGCCTCGCCGCGGAAAACCCGGCTTTCGAGATAGGTGATGACCGCGATCAGGAGCACCGTCACGAAGATGATGATCCTCTCGCGCTTCCTTCTCTTCGCCTCGTGGATATCGATCGGAACTGGCTTCAGGACCCTTTTCATCAGTAGAAGAACCTCTCCTTGTACCAGCCCGTTTCAAAATCCCAGAGGGAGACGAAGAAAAAGACATACTCCAGGTACAAGGGGAGCCGGACCTTGTCCATCATCGCCTTGACCTCGACGTAATAGTATTCGTTTCTTCTGAGCGCCTTGAGCTGCGCGATCGGTACGCCGCTCACGTCGGCCATCGCCCGTTTGGCGCCTTCGAAATCCGGGAAGGCGGTCGGCTCCTTTTCCCCGTTGACCGAAACCAGGAATAGTTTCTTGACGTTGTCATACTTGATCGTGTGGCTGACGGTCGTCCGGGCGAGTTTCTTGTCCATCCAGTGGGAACGCTCCTGATAGAGATCCAGGAGAATGGTGAACGTGGTCGGAACGCCGGCCAGGATGGCCTGTTCGATATCCTTCGTGAAGCAGTTCGTCACCCGCGCATAGACGAGCACATGGCTCGTATTGTTCGAAACGAAAAGGTCGCGGATGCCGGCGTTCTCAGCATGAAGCCGTGGTGTGAAGAGAAGCAGGATTGAAAAGATGAGAAAAATGACGGTCCGTTTCACCATTCGGATTACCTTGGTTTCCTTACCCCATTTTCCGGTGGGGTTTACCGTAAATGATCAATTTTTTTGTTATGTTGGGTGTTTGGCGGGTATAGTAAGAGAGTGGGAATCAAAAAGCAAGGTCTATTTGCGGTTTGCGCGCCCGCCCGACCGAGGTGAAAGGGCGGGGATCGGAATGGGCTTCAGACCGGCAGCGGAGAGGCCGGAGCGGCATCGAGAACCCTGAGCGACGGCACGCGCAACGACTTCAGTTCGTTCAACACCCCCTCCTTGCTGAAGCGGCTCACCAGCGTCCAGCACTCCTCCCGCCTCAGGAGCTCTTTCAGGAGCAGGTTGTTCAGGCGATGGCCCGACTTATCGGCGATGAAATGGCCGATGATCGGTATCCCCAGCAGGGAAAGGTCGCCGATGGCGTCGAGGATCTTGTGTTTCACAAACTCGTCCGGGAACCGGAGACCTTCCTTGTTGAGGATCCTGCGGTCATCCAGGACGACGGCGTTCTTCAGGGATCCCCCCAGGGCCAGGCCCTTGGCCTGAAGATATTCGACATCCTTCAGAAAGCCGAAGGTCCTCGCCGCGCAGATCTCCTGCTCGTAGGAGACATCCGACATGGTCATCTCATACGACTGCACGCCGATGGACGGGTGGGGGAAATCGATCTTGTAGGTGATCCGGAATTCCTGGGACGGAACAAACATGGCCGTTCCCTCCCCTTCCGAAACGGAAATTTCCTCATTGATGACCAGGAGCTTCTTCCCTCTGCCCTGGACCCGCGTGCCGACATCCTTAAGGAGATCGACGAAGGGGCGGGCGCTGCCATCCATGATCGGCACCTCGGGAGCGTCCACTTCGACCACCGCATTGTCTACGCCCATGCCGCTGAACGCGGACATCAGGTGCTCCACCGTGGAGACTGTGACGCCATTGAGACCGAGGGTCGTTGCCAGTATCGTGCCCGTGACGTTGTGAACGCCCGCCTTGATCCGGTTGTTTCCCGAGAGGTCCGTGCGGACGAAGACGATGCCCTCATCCGGACCTGCCGGCCGGATCACCATCCCGACCTTCCTTCCGGAATGTAATCCGATACTTCTGCACGAAATCTCGTTCTTAACTGTTCTCTGTAAAAACATGGGGCTAAGTTCCGATCCTCTATTCATTGAAGCCTTGTCGGCAGGGTATTTTTGATTCGAGCAATATCCATACCAGCCACGGCCATCAATTCCACAAATCAACGATGAACTCTAACTATTTAAAAACAGACTCACTATACCGAGCCTTCCTCATTCCTTCCCTCTTTTCAAGCCGATACGCGGCCGAGAGTGTGTTGGAAGCGACACACCCTTTCAAGCGGGTTTCGCGCGCGGAATTTCCACGCGATTTCATCTACCCTGCCGATTCATCCTTCTCTTTTCTTCCCGGCCGTCGGGAAGTACCGCTCCCTTTCGCTGAAGATGCACCCGCAGTAAGGCTGCCGGTACATCCCCCTCTCCTTCGAAACCCGAACCCCTTCGGACCACCCTTCGCGGAAGTCCCGATAGAGGAAGGGATTCCCCTGGGCCGCGGCCGCCTCCTCGCCGATCTGCCGGATCAGATCATGTTTCTGGTAACGGCTGTAGAGGAGGGTCGTCGTAAAGGCGTCGAAGCTCCCCTCCCGGGCAATCCGCGCCGCTTCGAAAAGCCGGATCCGGTAGCAGAAGCGGCAGCGCTCCTCCTCCCGGAAGACGACCTGCCGCAGGAATGCCTCGATCGGATAGGCCTCCTCCCGGATGACCGTAAGCCCTTCCTCACCGGCGTACGACATCAGTGTATCGAGGCGCTTTTGATACTCCAGATAGGGGTGGATGTTGGGGTTGTAGAAGAGGCCGCGGATCTCGCTGCCCTCCCCCTTCAGGATCCGCAACGGATAGATCGTACATGGGGCGCAGCATATATGAAGCAGGATTCTCAGAAGAGCTCCTTCTGGGCGGAGGCGACCCATTGCCGGCTGAAATGTTCGTAGGCCCGCCTCGTCGCAATCCGCCCCCGCGCCGTCCGCTGCAGGTAGCCCTCCTGGATCAGATAGGGCTCGTAGACATCCTCGATGGTCGCCCTCTCTTCACCGATCGCCGAAGAGAGGTTGTCGATCCCGACCGGCCCGCCGTCGAATTTGTCGATCACCGTCAGCAGGATGGTGCGGTCCATGTGATCGAAACCCTTTTCGTCCACCTCGAACATCGCGAGGGCTGTCGTCGCCACATCCCGGGTAATCCGGCCGTCCGCCTTGACCTGGGCGAAATCCCGGACCCTGCGGAGCAGACGGTTGGCGATTCGCGGCGTCCCGCGGGAGCGACAGGCCATCTCGGCCGCTCCTTCATCGATGATGTCCACGGAGAGGATCTTCGCCGACCGGCGGATGATGACCGCCAGTTCCTCCGGCGTATAGAATTCGAACCGGAAACTCATCCCGAAGCGGTCGCGCAGCGGCGAAGTCAGAAGTCCCGCCCGGGTCGTGGCACCGATGAGGGTGAATTTCGGGATCTCCAGCTTCATCGACCTCGCGGAAGGGCCCTGGCCGATGAGGATATCGATGTGGAAATCTTCCATCGCCGGATAGAGGATCTCCTCTACGACATGGGACAGGCGGTGGATCTCATCGATGAAGAGAACGTCGTTTTCATGCAGATTCGTCAGAATGGCGGCGAGGTCTCCCGGACGCTCGATCACGGGACCCGAGGTCACCTTGATGTCCACCCCCATTTCCCTGGCCATGATGTAGGCGAGGGTCGTTTTCCCGAGCCCGGGAGGACCGTAGAGCAGGACATGGTCGAGCGACTCCGCACGCTTTCTGGCCGCCTCGATGAAGACCGAGAGGTTCCGTTTGATCTTCTCCTGGCCGATATACTCGGAGAGGCTCTTCGGCCTAAGCGAAACGTCAAACCCTTCGTCCTCATCAAGCCCCTGGGGAACCGTCAGAGGGTTCTTCGCGGCTATGTTCACGGAATCGGATTTTTTCACGTCCTGCCTTCCATCATTTCATCGGGGACAGCACCCCGTTCGACCAATAGGGCTCCGCCTCCAATTCTATATCCAGCGCGCAGAGGGATCGCCATGTTCAAAGGTCTCATATGGCCTATCCGGCCAGGATCCGGAGCGCCTTCTTCAGAATCCGGTCGAGGGGCAGGGGCTCCGGCGCCTCCCTGATGATCCGTTCGACGGCCTCTCTGGCCGACGACCCCTTGTAGCCCAGGTTCACGAGCGCGGAAAGGGCATCGTCCTTCACCTGCTCCCCCGTATGAACCGTCGGGACTCCCACCGGTGAAGTTTCACTGCCGAACTTCACCGCCTTCTCCTTCAACTCGAGGATCATCCGTTCCGCGGTCTTCCGGCCCACGCCGGGGATTCCGGTCAGTCGCTTCAGATCGTCCGTGGCCACCGCCCGGGCCCACTCCGCAGCCGAGATGCCGGAAAGGACGTTGACCGCGAGCTTGGGGCCGATGCCGCTCACGGAGATCATCAGTTGAAAGACCTCACGCTCCTCCTCTGAATAGAATCCGTAGAGGTGGATGGCGTCCTCGCGGACGTGGGTGTGGATCTGGAGGACAACGGGCTCTCCGGCTTCGGGCAGTTCATAGAAGGTGCTCAGGGGCACGACCACACGATAGCCCGCACCGTGGACATCCACGATGCACTGGGTGGCCGATTTCTGGATGAGAATTCCGCTCAGTCGGGCAATCATCTTATACGGGATCCGCCTTTCGAAAATGGATATGGCAGATCGCTGCGGCGAGCGCGTCCGCCGCATCGGGCGGCGGAAGTTCCGGGAGATTCAGGATGGCGCGGACCATCATCTGGACCTGTGCCTTTTCCGCGCGGCCGTAACCCACGACGGCCTTCTTGATCTCCAACGGGCTGTATTCGTAAACCGGCAGGCCACCATCCGCCCCGGCCCAGACCGCCACCCCGCGGACATGGCCCTGCTTGATCAGACTCCGGACGTTTTTCCCGTAGAAGATGTCCTCGATCGCCATGGCTGCCGGCGCTGTCCGGCCGATCACTTCCTGAATTCCGCCGCAGATGGTCTGCAGGCATGAGGAGAGGGAGACGCCCCGTGCGGGCTTGATCTCGCCATGCAACACACACCGGAGCGTGCTCTCTGCGTATTCGACGACACCGTACCCCGTCACGTGGCTGCCCGGATCGATGCCCAATACCCTGAACGTCCCTGCTCTTTTCACGCTGGTCTGGCCACCGATCCTGCTCTCCCCACGGGAACCGCTCCCCTAACCTACTGCTGGCTCAGTTTCTCCATCACATCATCGGGAATGTCGAAGTTGGCGTAGACGTTCTGAACGTCGTCGTTGTCCTCCAGTTTCTCCATCAGCTTCAGCATCTGCTCCGCGCGGTTCGCATCCAGTTTGATCGTGGTCCGGGGAATCTTGCCGACGCGCGCTTCCAGATACTTCCAGCCCTTCTGGTCGATCGCCTTCTTCACGGCCTCGAAAGCGTTGGGGTCCATGATCACCTCCCATTCGCTCTCCTGATCCCGGACATCGTCCGCACCGGCGTCGAGCGCGAGTTCCATCAGTTCATCTTCGGGAACCGCCTTTTTGTCGAATACGATGCTCCCCTTCTTGTCGAACATCCAGGCCACGGAGCCATTCTCACCCAGGTTTCCGCCCTGTTTGGAGAGGATATGCCTGATTTCCGCAACCGTTCGGTTCTTGTTGTCGGTCATGACATCGATGATCACCGCAACCCCGCCCGGGCCGTACCCTTCGTACGTCGTCTCCTCGTAAGCAGCGGCGCCGGCCTGATCCCCGGTACCCTTCTTAATGGCCCGGTCGATGTTGTCCTTGGGCATGTTCTCTTCCTTGGCTGCCATGATGGCCTGCCTCAGGCGGGAGTTTCCCTCGAGGTCGCCGCCCCCCAGTCTGGCCGCGAGCGTGATCTCCTTGATCAATTTCGTGAAGATCTTGCCGCGTTTCGAGTCGATGGCACCCTTCTTCCGCTTGATCGTGCTCCATTTGGAATGCCCAGACATGACCTTTATCTCCTGTATTTATTTATTTTATTTCAAAAGTGCTGCGCCTTCATAGCACAAGCCCATGGCGGAGTAAAATAAAAAAAAGCCCCTTCCATTTCCAGGAAGGGGCCTTCAATTTAATTTCCGGCGGCACCTACTCTCCCACACAGTCTCCCATGCAGTACCATCGGCGCTGGAGAGCTTAACTTCCGTGTTCGGAATGGGAACGGGTGGGTCCTCTCCGCTATAGCCACCGAAATATCTCGATAATGGCGGCAACTGCATATTGTGAAGTCCAAAGCTGAGTGCACCATGATTAAACCATAAATTATTATGGTCAAGCCTCACGACCGATTAGTATCAGTAAGCTCAACACATTACTGTGCTTGCACACCTGACCTATCAACCTCGTGGTCTACGAGGGGTCTTCAGTCCTGATGT
>JAJFTY010000120.1 GCA_021372695.1 Deltaproteobacteria bacterium | reverse complement strand
TTTCTTATCGTCCGTTTGCCCCTCGCGGTTTAGCCATTCTTCCTGCAATCTTTCTCTGTCCCGCATGCATTTGCTGCACCAGGGGTCTGCTCCACACTGTCCTGTGCAGTATTCCCAGATTTCGTCGGGTCCCTGCTGTCTTTCCCCTGTCGTTTTCTTCTCAGGAAGAGCCGAATCCACCGTATTTTCTTTCATGGTCATGCAAGTTCCTGTCCAGAAATAAACATCGCCAGGGTCGGAATTAAAATAATCATTTCAATTCGATGCGTTGTTCTGATAAAGTAAATTACCATGGAAATGCAGAAAGTTCGAAAGAATATTTTCCTGGCGATCCTGATGATCGGGACGATCGCCTTTCTCTGGCTGCTGAAACCCTTCGCCTACCCCATCTTCTGGGGAGCCGTAATCGCAGGCCTGTTCGGCCCGCTGTACAAGAGAGTCAATCGCAAGCTCGGACACCCGAACGTGAGCACGGCGATCCTGCTGGTCATGGCGATTTTTGTTATCATTTTGCCGCTTGCAGTCATTGCCAGCGTCCTTCTGACCCAGGCCATCGACATGTATTCCGCGCTGAAAGATACGGCGGACATCCAGCAGAAGACACAGGGGATCATCAACCTCTTGAAAGGAAATCCCTATCTGCAGAAGCTCGACCTGGATGAAATGGCGCTGACCGAGAAATTCTACGACATTTCCGGAAGCATTTCAAAATACATTGTGGGCTACCTCACCGATCTGACCCAGAATACGCTTCTTCTGATCATTAATTTCGTCGTGATGCTCTACTGCCTCTTCTTCTTTATCCGGGACGGGGACAGGATCTTGAGGGGTCCCCTTTATATCCTGGAGTTGAAAGATGAGATTGGAAACCGGCTCTACGAGCGATTCACCTCGACAGCGCGGGCCACACTCAAGGGAACTCTCATTATCGGGCTGATCCAGGGTACGATGGGCGGCATTCTCTTCTGGGCCGTCGGGATCAACAGCGCAATCGTCTGGGGGGTGATCATGGTCCTTGCCGCCATGATCCCGGGGATCGGATGTGCCATCATCTGGGCGCCGGCGGCTCTCATCATGCTCGCAACCGGCCATGTCTGGGAGGGAATCGTGATCCTCGCCGCAGGCACCCTGGTGATCAGCTCGATCGACAATATCCTCCGCCCGTTGCTTGTCGGCAAGGACACCCAGATGCACCCGCTGCTCATCTTTCTTTCCACCATAGGCGGCATAGCCGTTTTCGGGGTTTCGGGGTTTGTCATCGGGCCGATCATCACGGCGTTGCTGTCGACCCTGTGGGAGATCTACGAGAAACATTACCAGTGACAAGGGTCCCAGGGTACAGGGTTCAGGGAAGAAATCGGCATAGGGACGGCGGGTAATCCCCGCCGCTCCCTGCCACACCACCCGGCATGCGGGTCCGCACCGGGCGGTTCGGGGAGTTGAGGTTACGTTCCGAGCCGGGGAAGCCCCAGCCCATCGAAGTAGCGGTTCGGAATGGCCGCATTGAGGCTCATGGCCGAGTTCTTCCACCAGCGGCGGGCGTTGGCTGCCACCGTTAACGCGTTGATCCTCGACATCCCTCGGACGCGAAGTTCGCGGTAAATGGTCCTGCCCCGTTTCCACTGCTTGAGTTGCACCGCTCGGAGACGGTGGCGGATCCACTGATCGAGTTCCCGAAAGATGTTGGGCGTATCGGCCAGCTTGAAGTACTCCTTCCAGCCGCTCAGATACGCCCGAAGCTCCTCGATCACTCGCTCCATGCTCCGCCCCCCGTTTCGTCGGGTGGTGACTCGTACCCGTTCCTTCATGGCGGTCATGGCCTTGGGGGCCACGCGGCGCTTCACCGTCCCTCCCGGGCCTCTCCAGAAGGAGTAGCCCAGCAGCTTTCGATGCGTCGCCGCAGCCACCGCGCTCTTAGACTCGTTGACCCGGAGCTTGAGCCTTGCGTAGAGCTTCCGCAGGACTCTGCCCACCCGCTCTCCGGCCCGTTGACTGCCTACGTAGACATTGCAGTCATCGGCGTACCGGACGAACCGGTGGCCGCGTCTCTCCAGCTCCCGATCCACTTCATCCAGAAGCACATTGGCCAGCAAAGGCGACAGCGGTCCCCCTTGCGGGGTCCCCTCGTGTCGGTCCACCACCATGCCGTGCGCAAACATTCCCGCGCCCAGATAGCGGCGGATCAGCCGCAGCACCCGACCGTCCTCGATCCGTTTGGCCAATCTTCCCATCAGGATGTCATGGTTGACCCGGTCAAAGAACTTCTCCAAGTCCATGTCCACCACCCAGCGACGGCCTTCCTGGACGTAGCGTTGCGCCTGACATACCGCATCATGCGCGCTTCGCCCGGGTCGAAACCCGTAGCTGTGCGGTGAAAAGGTCGGATCGATTCGCGGCGGGAGAACCTGCAGGAGCGCTTGTTGGATGAAGCGGTCCACAACGGTCGGGATGCCCAGCTGCCGCATCCCCCCGCCCGGTTTCGGAATCTCCACCCGCTTCACCGGCTGCGGCTGGTAGCTCCCCGAAAGTAGCTCGTTTCGGACTCCTCCCCAGTGCGCCCTCAGATAGGCGGGCAGCGCCTCCGTCTCCATCCCGTCAACGCCCGGGCTGCCTTTGTTCTTCCGTACCCGCGCGAGCGCCGTCTTCAGGTTGTCGGGCGATAGCGCCCGCTCCATCCAATCGCTCGCTCCCGAGCACCCGGTGTCGTTTGCCGCCGTCGGCTCTTCCTCGCCCCGCGGGGCCTTTGGGGCTTCACCCCTGGGCGCCTGCGGCCGCTCCGGTCGCCCGGTCATCTGAGGCCTTTTGCCTTCGTGGCTCACGTCCGTCTCGCTCTCCTCTCCGTTCGGCCCTTCGCGTCTCCGCTACTACGGCCTCTGCTGACTTCTCGCTCCGTGTCCCCACGTCGGCCTTTCAGCCGCAAGACGAGATCTCCCCAGGGAAGAACGCGATCCTTCCCCGCACAACCGCCGGATTTACGCCGCCTCGGACTTGACCACGAGAGCTTTGCGGTCTCTTGCCCGCTCGCCCTGCCGGGCCTCGCCTCCTATCCGGTTCTTGTCCATCGGCTCACGGTTTCGCTCCACGCTTCCTCCCCACGCTCGGTCGCCCTTACGCAGTTGCGCTTCGCTTCGCTTGTCGTGGTCAACTCACGGGAGGACTTTCACCTCCGAGATCGCGCCCATGCTGGGCGCACAAAA
>JAJFTY010000118.1 GCA_021372695.1 Deltaproteobacteria bacterium | reverse complement strand
GACAGCATCAACCAGCGCAGCCGGGGTGTCATGCCTTCATAGGATGTGCCATTATCAGCCATAAGGAATAGCGACCACTGGGGTTGGGAAACGAACTTAGAAGCGGACTCAGCGACAAGCTACTTTCACTCTTCAAAAAAGTCAACATCGATTGACGGAATCGGTCCGAGGGGTCGCCTGCCGCCCTTTTTTCAATCGACCGATGCAGCGGAGAAAACAAGAACGGTTCTGTGGAGATTTTCCGAACTGAGGCCTGTTTCGATCCGCAGTCGATGCATGGTCGCGGAGATATTCGTTGACAGCGTGTGGGATTGTTTCTATGATCCATCACTTCTACTCCATCATCTCCTCGACGCATGATTCAAGAAGACCGACATTACAAACAGGCGGTCCCACGATGTCCAGACCGTTTCTATTTCTGGTTACAGCGATCGCGACGGGAATTACCTGTGGAAGTCATTGCCGGATTCCCGATCTTCCCATTCTGGTCGCACTGATCGCACTCCTGGCCGCGATCCCGTGGTTTTGGAGATTCCCAAACAGGAGAGTCGTTCATCTTCTCTTTCTCACGTCACTGTTTCTTCTCGGCATCCTCGACATCAACCTCTACCTCCACCCCTATATAGCGGCTGATCATATCATGCACTTCACGGGAAGCGGCAAAATCAGTGTTGAAGGGATTATTTCCGAAAACCCTAAAGTATCGCCTGAGAAGACAGAACTGGTCGTTTCGGTCTGCCGGATCATCCACGGGGCGGAATATCGTTCCGTTTCAGGCCGAATACTTCTGACCATCCGCGAGCCATACCCTTTCCGTTATGGCGATTTCGTCCGCTTCCAAGCCCGATTGAGAGTCCCCCGGAATTTCCAGAATCCGGACGGGTTCGATTATGAGGAATATCTGCGACTGCGGGGGATCGTGTTGCGGGGTTCCATCAAGGACTCCTCTGGTTTCGTCGTCTTGCGCACCGGCAGAGGCAATCCCCTACGCCAGCGTCTGGAGGATTTTCGAGATCTGATCCGCACCGCTATTCTCGCGAGGTCCCCGGGAACAGAGGGCGCAATCATTCAGGCGATGATCCTCGGGGATCAGAAGATGATTCCCAAGGAGGTGATGGAAAAATTCAACCGAACAGGCACCAGCCACATCATTGCCATTTCGGGGTTCAATATAGGCATCATCGCGATGTTTGCCCTTTTTCTCGTACGCCTGTGCCTGAAAGGGGAGTTCCTGCTCCTGCACTGGAATATCGCCAAGATTTCAATCTATATTGCCCTTGTTGTCGTCGTCCTCTACACATTCATCGCGGGCGCGGGCATTTCCGTGATCAGGGCTTCAATCATGGTTGCGGTATTTCTAAGCGCCCTTCTCATGAATCGGGAAGGCGACCTCTACAACACCCTTTGTCTGGCCGCCTTTCTGATCCTCATCGTCGCGCCTTTTTCACTCTTCGATATCTCCTTTCAACTATCTTTTTCGGCAGTTGCCGCGCTCGTTTTCTTCATGCCGAAATGGTTGGCCCTCATCCCTGCGTCAAGAGCCGGTTCTGGCGTCAGGCCGACACGCGAAAGCGGCTTGCGGATAGTCCATAAAGCTTTTCGCGGAACCGTGGTCTTCTTCCTCGCGTCCTTGAGTGCCACACTGGGCACGCTTCCATTGATCTTGTTCTACTTCAATCGGCTGTCACTGATCTCCCTTGCGGCAAACCTCATCTGTGTTCCCATTCTTGGCGTGGCGGCGATTCCGGTTTGCCTGGTCATCATCCTCGCTGTCCCCCTCTCACCCACGCTGGCCGACGGGGTCGTTCGATTGTCAGAAATTCTGGTTCGAATTTCAATCTACCTGATCGATGGATTGGCAACTCTTCCATGGGCAGCCGTCTATGTTCCGACGCCATCCCTTCCGGAAATAGGCGCCTTCTACCTTCTTCTGATTTGGGCGGGTCTCCTGCTGGGATGGCTCATCCAGCGTAAGTCTTCAGAGACCGATCTCAAGATGCCCATCCCGCTGAAGGTGCTGCCGGTCATCCTCACATTCTTTCTTGCCGCTGATGGTGCTAATATCTATTTTCGGAGCGTTCGGACTGGACGACTCTCCCTGACCGCCATAGATGTCGGCCAGGGCAGCAGCATCCTGGTCAGGCTTCCAGGAAGGCAAAACATGCTCGTGGACGGAGGCGGCATTTTCGACGATACCTTCGATCTGGGGAGGTATGTTCTGGCGCCTTACCTTTGGCACGAAGGAATCTCACGGATCGAGACGGTCGTCCTCACCCATCCCCATCCGGACCACCTTCAGGGACTGCTGTTCGTTCTGGAGAACTTCCGTGTCAGGGAGGTGTGGACCAATGACAATCACTCATCGGAAAGTGAGCTCTATTGGGCATTCCGACGTATCGTCCGTGAAAAAGGAATCATTCTGCGTCCTCTATCGTCCCATACGCCGCCGGTGAATATATCAGGTGTCCAAATCCATTTTCTGAACCCCGATGGAAACCTCGCCCGGACCAGGATGGGGTATTCTCCTCAAGTTGACGTTTCTCCTCCCCATCCGTCTTCCTCGTTTCAGTCGTCAGCATCCCTTGCGTATGACGAGGTCAATGCCCGCTCCCTGGCCATGAAACTCTCCTACGGAAATGCCCGTTTTATTCTGCCGTCCGATATGACACAGGGTGTCGAAAGTCTCCTGGTTCGTGCCGGTGTCGATCTGCAAGGCGAGGTCATCTTCGTTCCCCATCACGGGAGCAACCGCTCCAGCAGCGCCCCGTTTGTCGAAAAGGTTAAACCTCGGATCGCGGTGATCAGTTGCGGCGCCGAAAACATCTTCGGTTTCCCTCACCCGGATGTCCTCCGACGGTATGAAGCGGTCCAGGCGCAGGTCTACCGGACGGATCGGTCCGGGGCGGTGACGGTCACCACGGATGGCCAGAAAATTGCTGTCGATCTCTTTATGCCGGCCACCCGCTGATGCGATAGATGGGTGTCAACCTCTGGTTCAGTTATTGAACTGCACCTCGTCTGTGGGCATCACCATGCGGTCTCCCCCTCGATAGGTCCAAGGCCCCTTTCCCGCTGCCGTCTTCATAGAAACAGGGACAGCACCCTCCGATCAGTGCAAGCGCCACTGTAAACATTGTGAATAGAATATGTTCCCTTCATCACCCCCCAAAACGACCGGCCTAAAAGGATAACGTCTGACGCCGATGGATGGCGTCCCAATTTTGACGGCAAAATGATATGGAACCAAGAACTTAAGGGCAATGAGGATCGAGTGTAAGCTTTCTGGTAGCTCAACCCCGCGGTTTTCTCATTTCGGTTGCGTTTATCAGACCGTTATGCTATCAGAATCGACTTTAAAATTCAGAAGATTGGGAGAGGTTATTTGAACGATGGAAATCATCACGGCCGTCAGGGGATTCAAGGATATTCTTCCGCCGGAGACGGACAAGTGGCGGCATATCGAGGCGACGGCCCATCAGGTCTTTCGTGCCTTCGGATACAGGGAGATCCGTATCCCTCTTGTCGAGAAGACAGAGCTCTTCAGCCGCGGAATCGGTGAATCCACGGACATCGTGGAAAAAGAGATGTATACTTTCGTCGATCGGGGGGACGAATCCCTGACGCTCCGTCCCGAGGCTACGGCGTCCGTGATTCGCGCGTACCTGGAACACGCCCTCCATGCCTCGGAGACGGTGACGAAACTCTACACCATGGGTCCGATGTTCCGGCGGGAGCGGCCGCAGAAGGGACGCTACCGACAATTCCACCAGATCGATGCCGAGATCCTCGGGCCGGACGACCCGAGAACCGACGCAGAACTGATCCTGATGCTGGTCCATTTCCTGAACAAACTGGGACTGACCAACCTCAATCTGGAGATCAATTCACTGGGCTGCGCTGAGTGCCGGCCGGCGTTCCGGAAGGAGATCCTCTCGTTCTTGAAAGGCCGCGAAGAGGGGCTCTGCGGCGACTGCCGGCGGAGGCTCGGAACCAACCCGCTGCGTGTGTTCGACTGCAAGGTTGAAACCTGCGCGGCGATCATATCGGAGGCGCCGCTTCTGCCCGATTTCCTCTGTTCGGAATGCCGTGACCATTTCGACAAAGTCCAGGCATCATTGCGTCTCTTTGACCTGCCGTTCCATCTGACTCCCAAAATGGTCAGAGGCCTCGATTATTACACACGAACGACCTTCGAGGTCACCACCGAATTTCTGGGCGCCCAGAATGCCGTCGTCGGCGGCGGCCGTTACGACCATCTGGTGCGGGATCTCGGCGGTCCGGACATATCGGGAATCGGCTTTGCGATCGGCTTCGAGAGGCTGGCCGCAATGATCCCGGAGGGAATCGAAGGCTCCTCTCCGGCGCCCCTTCTTTTTGTCGCGGCACTGGGAGAGCCTGCCCTGGAAAAGGCTTTTCAGCTCTGCAACCGCCTGCGGATGAGAGGGGTGCACGTCGAGATGGATCATGCCGGCCGGAGCCTGAAGAGCCAGATGAAACGGGCGGACAAAGTGAAAAGCACCTATGCGCTGATCCTGGGCGATCGGGAGATCCAGGAAAATAAGGCGCTGCTCAGGAACATGCGTTCGAGCACCCAGGAAGAGATCCGTCTGGACGACATGGAAGAAACCATTTTGAAAATAGAGAGGTAAAAGAGCGTGTCCGATTTTATGACGCTACGAAAAAGAACGCATTATTGCGGGGATGTCAACGCCTCCCATGTTGGGCAGGAGGTCGTGCTGATGGGCTGGACCCACCGGCGTCGGGATCACGGGGGTGTGATCTTCATCGACCTTCGGGACCGGGAGGGGCTCGTCCAGGTTGTGTTCAATCCCGACGTGGACGCGAGAAGCCACGAAGAAGCAGGACGGATCCGGAGCGAATTCGTCCTGGCAATCCACGGGCGTGTCCGCCGGCGACCGTCTGGGATGGAAAATCCCGATCTGAAGTCAGGCGAGATCGAAGTGCTGGCGGATGACCTGGAGATCCTCAATGAGGCGAAAACCCCCCCCTTTGTGCTGGATGGTACGGCCGAGATTTCGGAAAACGTCCGCCTGAAGTACCGCTACATCGACCTAAGGCGACCCGAGATTCAGCGGAATCTGATCCTGCGGAGCGAGGTTGCTGCGGCCACGCGTGACTATCTCCATCGCGGGGGATTCATCGAGATCGAGACTCCGTTTCTGACCAAGAGCACACCTGAGGGGGCCCGGGACTATCTGGTCCCGAGCCGGGTCAATCCCGGTATGTTTTACGCCCTTCCCCAGTCTCCGCAGATCTTCAAGCAATTGCTGATGGTATCCGGATTCGACCGCTATTTTCAGATCGTGAAGTGCTTCCGGGATGAGGATCTCCGGGCGGACCGACAGCCCGAATTCACCCAGATCGATGTCGAGATGTCCTTCATCACCGAAGAAGACGTCATCGGGATCATGGAGGGGATGATCGCCCACCTCTTCCGGACATGCCTCGGCCGCGAGCTTCCCCTCCCGTTCCCGCGCATCTCTTATCGGGAGGCGATCGGTCGATTCGGGAAGGACAATCCCGATATCCGTTTCGGACTGGAACTCCGCGACCTGACAGACATCCTCAAGGAATCGGGCTTCAAGCTCTTCTCCGAGATTGCGGCCGGAGGCGGCGCGATCCGGGCGATCATGTTCGAGGACGGGAAGAGGCTCTCGCGGAAAGATTTGGACGATTTGAAGGATTTTGTTGCCCAATACGGAGCCAAGGGCCTCGCCTGGGCCAGGGTCACCCCCGAAGGGTGGACCTCGCCCATCTTCAAATTCCTGACCCCGGCGGAGGTGTCGGCTGTGAATGAGCGCATGGCGGCCCGCGATGGCGCCGTGATTCTCTTTGTCGCTGATTCGCCGAATGTGACCCGGGATGCCTTGGGAAACCTCCGAATCCACCTTGCGAAAAAGCTCGGCCTGATCGACCCCATGGCCCTGGCCTTCACCTGGGTGACCGAATTTCCACTCTTCGAATACAGCGAGACGGAAAAACGGTTCGTCTCGACGCATCACCCCTTTACCTCTCCCGTTCTGGAAGACGTCCCCTTCATCGAAACGGACCCGGGAAAAGTCCATGCCCGTGCCTACGACCTGGTTCTGAACGGCTCCGAGATCGGTGGCGGGAGCATCCGGATCCATCGGAAGGAGGTGCAGGCGCTGATCTTCAAGGCCCTCGGCTTCAGTGAACAGGAGGCCCGAAGCAAATTCGGCTTCCTTCTCGACGCGCTCGAATATGGCACGCCGCCGCACGGCGGGATCGCCTTCGGCCTCGACCGCCTCGTCATGTTGATGACCGGTGCGGAATCCATCCGGGACGTGATCGCCTTCCCCAAGACCCAGAAGGCCACCTGTCTCATGACGGATGCCCCTTCTCAGGTGAGCGTGGAACAGCTGATGGAGCTTTCGCTGAAGATTGTGACATAGAACCCGATTCCGCCTGATGAGGCCAGAATTATTTGATTGACAACGTAGAGGGATGTGCTTATTGTCACGTCAAAATGGCCGTGGTACCGGGCAAGAGGTGAAATGGCCGACAACGGGAATTCATTCAGGTCATCAATGGCTATGAACGTACACCGGGTCAACGGAGAGACTGAACGCAGGATCGCAGAACAGGCGACGCCAGTGCGCGCCGTCTGTGCCTCTGGATAGCAATGGATCCGGAGGATCATGGACAGCGGGGCACGGTCATTTCAGTGCCCTTTTTTTTGACCGAAATAGAGACCGAGCCGGGAAGCGGACCCTTCCTGGGACAGGTCGTGCTTTACCGGAGGGAGTTGGGAAAATGGCGAGATGGAATAAGGACAAAAAAGTTCTGGATCATGAACACACTCAGTTCTGGAAGTTCGATCTGAAGGATGTGGAGGTGCCGAATCTCCAGAAGGATGTCTTCCCCTATGACGAGGTTTGCCGAATCGATTTCGACCACAAGATCATGTCGATCAACCCTACGGAGGAGATGATCATCACCGATACAACCTTCCGGGACGGCCAGCAGGCGAGGCCCCCGTACACCGTGCGGCAGATTGTCGACCTCTTCGCCCTGATGAGCCGCCTCGGCGGTCCGAACGGCGTTATCCGCCAATCGGAGTTCTTCCTGTACAGTCCAAAGGACCGCGAGGCCGTTGAAAAGTGTCGGGACCTCGGTTTGCGCTATCCGGAGATCACCGGATGGATTCGGGCCACCACCGATGATGTTCCCCTGGTCAAGCAGGCGGGCCTGAAGGAAACGGGCATACTGACCTCCGTTTCCGATTATCATATCTTTCTGAAGCTGAACAAGAACCGCAAACAGGCGCTCGATGACTATCTCGGGATCGTCAAATCCATCCTCGACGCCGGCATCAAGCCGCGCTGCCATTTCGAAGACATCACGAGGGCAGATGTCTACGGTTTCTGCATCCCCTTCGCCATCGAGTTGATGAAGCTTCGCGAGGAAAGTGGCACCGATATCAAGATCCGCCTCTGTGACACGATGGGCTACGGGGTGACCTATCCCGGCGCCGCCCTTCCCCGGAGCGTCGACAAACTTGTGCGGGCCTTCATCGAAGATGCCGGGGTCCCGGGACATCTTCTCGAGTGGCATGGCCACAACGATTTCCACAAGGCGATGATCAACGCCACCACCGCCTGGCTTTACGGTTGCGGCGCCGCCAACACAACGCTCCTGGGCCTGGGCGAGAGAACCGGCAATCCGCCCATGGAGGGGCTCATCATCGAATATATCGCGCTTCGCGGGGAATCGAACGGAATCGATACGACGGCCATCACCGATATCGCAAACTACTTCGAGAAGGAGATCGGCGTCCGGATTCCGCCGAGTTTCCCCTTCGTCGGCTCAGGTTTCAACGTGACGAGCGCCGGCGTCCACGTGGACGGCCTGATCAAGTGCGAAGAGATCTACAACATCTTCGACACAACCAAGATCCTGAAGCGCCCCATCGTGCCGATGATCACCGACAAGTCCGGCAAATCCGGCATCGCCTTCTGGATCAACGCTCATCTCGGTTTGACGGGGGACAACGCCGTTGACAAGCGCCATCCCGGGATCTCGCGGATCCACAAGTGGATTTCGGAGCAGTACGAGGCGGGGCGCATGACCAGCATTTCGAACGAGGAACTGGAGAAAAGGGTCCGGAAGTACATTCCGGAACTGTTCATGTCCGACCTTGAGAAGATCAAGTATATGGCCGCCCAGGCGGCTGTCGCCGTGGTCAACCACGTGATCGAGCATCCGTTGATGAAGACGATGCAGCCGGAGGTTCAGGAACCGATCATGCAGCAGTTCATCGAGGAGAACCCCTCCATCCAGTTCGCCTATGTCGTGGACATGAACGGCCGCAAGACAACCAAAAACATCACCAATATCGGGGATCGGGCCAAGTATGAGAACTACGGCGTCGGCACGGATCAGTCGGACCGCGAATGGTTCATCAAACCGATTCAGAGCGGGAAGATGCATGTGACCAACTTCTACATCTCCAAGATGACCGGGGCGCTCTGCATCACCGTTTCCTCGCCGATCGTCGATGAGAAGGACGAGATGGTCGGGGTCTTCGGCGTGGACATCAAGTTCGAGGACTGGGTCAAGCGGGTAGAGGATATCGCCGAAGCGACGCAGATCGCGCTCCGGGAGGAGTACGAGGCCAAATCGAAATCAGACCGCTGGATTTAAGCATCGGTTCGATTCTGCTCCAGGGGGCGCTCCGCGCCCCCTTTATTTCGCCCGTTGCCCGGTCCCGATGAGATCAGATCTCGTCGATCTGCCAATGATCGTACGGGCGGTCCTTTTCCCGGGTGGAGTAGGAAGAGAGCTCCAGGATGAAGCGGGAGGCGCTGACCGGAAGATTCCCCATGCCCCGCGAATAGTCGGTGAGGGGGTAAGAGAGGTAGAGTTGGTCTTTCGCTCGGGTCGTCGCGACGTAGAACAGCCGGCGCTCCTCCTCCTCCCCGCCCGGCTCCTTCAGCGCCCGGGCGAGCGGCATCATCCCCTCACAGCACCAGATCAGGAGGACCGCCGTCCATTCCAGGCCCTTGGCCTGGTGGATGGAAGAGAGGACCACGCGATCCTCCCGGCTCTCCTCCTCCCGGCTCTCTTCATTGACGCTGGTCAGAAGGGCAAGCTCGCTCAGGAAGTCCTCGAGTGATGCGAACCGTGAAGAGAAATTGGCGAACTGGATGAGATCTTCCTCGCGGGATATGGCGTCGGTATGCCTTTCCCGGAGAAGATCGCTGTACCCGCCTTTCATGATGGCATCGATCAGGACGGACGGGTTTCTGCTGTCACATCCGTGAAGGGCGCCGAAGGCCTCCTGAAAGCGGCAGAGACCGGCTGCCGCCGAGCGGGGTGCGCATCTCTGGAACCCCTCCGTGAAAACCGCCGCGTGCGGATCGGAAAGGCCGGATACGAACTTCCAGACCTTGTCCGCAGTCGCTTTGCCGATCTTCGAATAGAAGCCGAGGACCCTTTTCCAGGAGATTTCATCGCGCGGGTTGACGAGGATCCGCAGGTAGGCCGTCACATCCTTGATGTGTGCCTGTTCGAAAAACCGAATCCCGGACCGGATTTCGAACGGGATCCCCCTGCGGGTCAGTTCCATCTGAACCTCCATCGAATGGTAATGGGCCCGATAAAGGACGGCTATCTCTCCCAAGGGGATACCACTCCGATGAAGTTCGAGGATGCGTTGGGCGACAAAATCGGCCTGCTGGAGAACATTCCGGGTCGGTACGATGACCGGCCGTATCCCCCGTTCGCGCACCGCCCGGAGGGTCTTCTGGAACTGGTGCTCGTTGTTGGTGATGCTCAGATTCGCCAGATGGAGGATTTCCGGCGTGCTGCGGTAGTTGGTCTCCAATTTGAAAATCTTGCAGTCCGGGTACCGCTCCGGAAAACGCATGATGTTCTCGTAATTCGCGCCGCGAAAAGAGTAGATGCTCTGTGAATCGTCTCCGACGACCATCAAATTCCGGTGACTCGTGGCAATGAGGTCCATAATCTCGGCCTGAAGCCTGTTGGTGTCCTGATACTCGTCCACGAGGATATGGAGGAACCGATCCGCATAGGCTTTACGGACGTCGTCGAAATGAAGAAGCAACTCACGCCAGAGGAAGAGGAGGTCGTCGAAGTCCATGACGTTGAGCTCCTTCTTCCGCTTTCGATACTGAACGGCCACGCCATCGATCTCTTCGGCGCGGTGGGCAAAGAAGGGATAACGTCCGGCGACCACGTCGAGCAAGGGGATCTCCGTGTTGACGGCCAGGCCGATCATGTCTCCGATCACGTCCCCCTTGGGGAACTTGTCCCCCTTGACGTCGATCCTGGCTTCCGTGATGCAGGTGTTGATCAGCTGTCGGGAGTCCTCGCTGTCGAGAATTGAAAAATTGCCGGCATAACCGAGTCGCGATGCATGCACCCTCAGGGTGCGATGGGCGCAATGGTGAAACGTACCGCCCCAAAGGCCACCAACCTCGCAGCCGATGAGGGATTCCACGCGCGAGAGCATGGACCGGGCAGCCTTGTTCGTAAACGTGGCGAGCAGAATCCGTTCGGGTGGAACCCCGCTTTCGACGAGGCGGGCAACCCGGTAGGTGAGGGTCCGTGTCTTGCCGCTTCCGGCACCGGCGATCACCAGCAGGGGCCCGCCCTCCTCCATGACGACGCGGAGTTGCTCCGGGTTTAGCTCTTCTTCATAGTCGATCATGGCGCGGGACTATAGGTTAAATCGGCTGGCCGGTCAAGCGCGCCGGGCGTGTTTTTCGTTACAGATATGCCGGGCCCTTTTGATCGTCTATCAAGCCCAAAGGGCTCGGCCATTCAGGGGACAAGGTCATTTCGCCTGGAAGCGCGAAGCGAGCCGGGGTCGCCACCGAAAGTCTCAGCCGGCTTCGGGAAGAGCGGGCAAGAAGCCGA
The DNA here is from genome assembly GCA_021372695.1 of Deltaproteobacteria bacterium. The sequence goes on along the minus strand of JAJFTY010000118.1, from coordinate 18,459 downwards.
TCTCGCGGGCGTATGCGAACTGGCGCTTCCAGGGAATGCGTTTGTGGGCTGAATCGAACGGCCTAGCACCGATCAGTTTCATCGACTCCTCGTCCACAGTCACCGGATGGCGGCCGATCACGAATCCGCAATCCGGGGCAATGACCCGATGGCTCCCCGGCATACAGTCGCACTCCGCAACGATCTGGATCAGGGCGTTGACGATGACGGTTCTGGCACCGATCCGCTTCCAGATGGCGGCAGCGGTTTCGACGAGCCTCTCCTGAAAAAACCGGATATCGGTATCCCAGAAGACTTTCAGAGCAGCCTGCGGGCAGAGGGCAATGCACTGGGAACATCCGACGCACCTTTTCAGATCATAAACGGGACGCCCCTTGGGCGGCAGAGTTGCGGCGCCGGTGGGGCACACCTCGACACAGAATCCGCATTGGTTGCACGCTTTCGGATTCAAGGTGGGATGGGCGTCAGCGTGCATCCGCTGCTTCTGGGCGCGGGAAGCCATTCCCATGGCGATATTCTTCACGGCCCCGCCGAAGGAAGATTCCATGTGACCCTTGAAATGGGAAAAGATCACGAATCCGTCCGCTTTCCGCACGATCGCCGCGGCCTGGATTGACGAAAAATGACGGAGTCCGGGCAGATCGAAGACATCGCGGCCGTCCATGCCGTCCCCGATCCGGACGGGACATCCGAGATACTCTTCCGTGAATCCATGCTCCGCAGCCGTCTTCAGGCTGTCAGCGCCGGTTCGCCTTCCCCCCGAATAGAGGACCGTCGTGTCGAACACAAAGGGGTGGATTCCCGATTCCTGCAGCCAGCGCACGATCTCGCGGGCGTACTGCGGGTGAAGGAAATTCTTGTTTCCCCTCTCCCCCCAGTGCAGTTTGATTCCCACCTTCGATCCGGCCGCGAAAGGCGAGGAAATCCCATGGAGCGTCCTGCGGAGAACGTCCGTGGAATTTCCCGGGACATGAAGGATATCGGTCATCGGCATCTCCGGTTTGCGGTGGGTCATGGCTGACTCGTGAGGATCACCAACTCCACCCTGCGATTCAGCGCCCTTCCCGCTTCAGAGGCGTTGGAGGCAGCGGGTTGTGCAGGCCCGATCCCTTCGGCCTTGATCCGCTCCGGAGAAATATTCTGGTAGGCAACCAGATATTCCCGGACCTTCTGCGCTCTCTTTTCCGACAGCGCCTGGTTGGTCGCCTGCTTTCCCGTACTGTCGGTATGGCCGCGCGCGATGACGGAATTTTCTCGGTAGGTCTTCAAATAGCTGGCGATATTGTCCAATATCTCTTTCCCCCCGGACGAGAGGTCGCCCGCTGAAGTAAAGAGGTGAATGACCAGAACCGTCATGACGATACTCTTGTCGCCGGCCTTGGCCGTGACCTTCGGAATCTTGCCGGCCGCAGTCAGCATCGCCTTTTCCTGCTCCAGAGCCTGAAGCCTTTCCTGCACGGCGGCCAGCTTCATCTTCTCTTCAGCGAGTTTTTCCTCTCTGGCTTTGCTCTCCATGGCCTCCTGGGCTCGTTGTGCGCCGAGCTGAGCCTCTTTCATTTTCGCCTCGGCTGCCCGCTTCTCCCGTTCCGCCTCCTGCAGTCTGGCTTCCTGGATCTCTCTCTGTTTCATGGCTTCCAGTTCGGCCGTTTTCCGCTGCGCGTCGAGGAGCTCCTTCTGCTTTTGGGCTTCGATCTCCGTCGCTGCCCGCTGGGACTCTTCCAGTTTCTTCCGTTCGGCCTCTGCCTTGGCCTGGACTTCCTTTGCCTTTTCCGCCTGCTGCAGTTTCTCCTTCATCACGACAATCGCGCTCTGGTAGTCCACCAAGTCCTTCTTCTCCTCCTTCAGTCGGACGGCGGTCGTCGTCTTCTTTGCGACAGCTTCGGCGGTCAGGCCTTTGAGTCTGGACATGGTGGCCAGATAAATGATCTCCTCTTCCCTGGCCTTTCGCATTTTTGGGGTACTGATCTTTGCCATGATCGATGTGGCGGCGGAATAGGCCTTCTCTGCCTGATTAAGCCATGACTTCGCTGCCGAGAGCGTGTCCATGGCGTGTTGTTCGGCCCCCGCTTTCTTGGCCTGTTCGATGGACGATTTGGCCGCCTCTATGGTCATGAGCGAGGTTTCCTCTGCCATAGACAGCGCCGGGAAGAGAAACAGCAAACTGATCGCAGCAATGACGAAATATTTCGATGCCCGGAAATGATCTTTACCCATGGCTTCGGCCCCTTTCATGGTCTGGTCTTCATCTGTTCAATTTCGGCTTTGGCCTTCACGATCGCCTCCTGGGTGGCCGACAGCTGCTCGACATTGTTCTCCAATTCCGACAGCGCCAAGGCCAGCTCCGCGTAGGCGCGAGCCAGGAGGGAACCCCGGCTGAATTCGACGGAGTCCGGTATCTGCCGGGATTGGATCGCTTTGGACAGGTTCTCCTCAGCCTGCTTCATGTGGGAGGCGGCGTATTTCTCGGCGTTTGCACCCCGGGCCGACTCAAGGGCGCTCTTGGCATCGATGAATTCCTGCTCCTGGGCCGGCGTGATACTGTCCCCAGCCCAGAGAACGACCGGGATCATCACTGCAATCGTCAGCACGATTGCACTCTTAAGAATCGATTTCTTCATGAATGACATGGCCGCCTCCTGATATTGGTGATGGTCTTTACGATATCGCCAGCAACACTTCTGATGTACCAGCTGATTCAACCTTGTGCCGCGGGGAAAAAGAACTCATCGACTAAACAGGCACATCCGTTTCCCGTCAGAAGCGGAGATCTCAGCCTATCTATATGCCGAGAAATCGACACCCCGGCTCTTCCCACGCTCGTCGAACCAGGCCTCTTCCGTAAAGGGAGGCGGAACCCGTTCTCCCCGATCCTTATGGATCAACCGTATGGCTTCTGCCGGACAGGTTCCGATGCAAAGGCCGCACCCGATACAGCGATCATGGATGATCCGATGGGCATCGGCCCCCTCTTCAATGGCACCGACCTGACAGCGCTCTTCCAGGCATAGCCCGCAATTGACGCACCGTTCCGGATCGATTTGGGCATAGTAATGAGAATTGATCACTTCCACAGCAGGGATGCCCAGTTGATTGATGGCACTGAGCACGCCGCAGCAGCATTTACAGCAGTTGCAGACGTAGAAGGAGCCATTCTGGACGTTGCTGGTCAGATGCACGAGGCCTTTCTCTTCGGTCATCCTCAGAAGTTCGTAAGCCTCGTTTCTCGAAATGACTCTCCCCTCGGGAGAGTTGTCGAAAACCCCGGGGATCGGAGCGACGGCAAGACAGACCTGTACGGGCCTGTCGCACTCTTTTCCCAACAATCCCTTTTTCTTCTTACAGATGCAGTCGCTCACCAGAAAAGAGCGGCCATTGTCGATGAGGGAAGTGATCCTTTCATAGGGCAAGGCCTCCTCTTTTTCCGAAATCTCATCTTCGATGGGCAGCACCTGCATGAGCTGGGGCATGGTCGAAAAGAACTGCTTGCCGTAGACCGGTTCGTACTCCTCGCTCAGCGCCGCAAACTCGCGGTCGAGGCGCCCGCACTGGAACTCGTAGATTCCGAAAACCCAGGGGAGCATCTTGAAGTATCGTGCATCGCCCAGCTTGATCGTAAAGAGTTGCCCTGATTTCGCCATATTGATAAGGGCCTCCTTCAATCCTTCGATGGGCCGCCCCGTCCGCACGGCGATCTCTTCCACCGTCTCGAAAGTGAGCCGCATGTCACAAAAAAGATCGGCCTGCTCCGGGGTAAAAACCTTCTTCAGCAGCCTGATCTCCACGCCGCTTTCCGTGGGCGGAAAACCGTTCGGCAGGGTATCCAGCACATTCGCCAGTCTTCTGTAGAGGGAATCGGCCATGTGGGTTCCTCGGAAAAAGTAAGCCTTATAAACACCCGTCAGGCTATTTTGTCAACCGAAATGCCAAAAATGCAGCTGCGTCCTCACCCGGCACCGACCAGTTGGGCATCCATCGAAACCCCGAAAGAACTCCCATTCTTTGTGATGGATTTTCAGTTGTCGATGCCTTAGAATTTCACCACTATGAACGGAGGATAGGCAATATGGAGAGGGTCAACATCAAGAGGATGAAAGGGACGATCGGCATTCTGACGGGTGGCGGAGACGTGCCCGGCCTCAACCCGGCGATCCGTGCCGTCACGATCCGGGCGATCCGGGAGGGCTTCAGGGTCATCGGGATCCGCAGAGGTTGGAAGGGCCTGATATCGTGCATCCGGGACGATAAGGTTCTCCAGGAGGAATGTTTTCAGGTTCTCTCCGAAGAGCTTGTGAACAGGGTCGGCCGCACAGGGGGAACATTTCTCCATACGTCGCGCACCCGGCCCAGTCACATTCCGAAAGACGATGTTCCGGACCACCTGCGGAGCGAGTATTCCGATGCGATGAATGACCTCACGCCCGAGGTTTTGAAGAATCTCGACTTTCTGGGGATCGACTATCTGGTCGCCATTGGCGGGGACGATACCCTGAGCTACAGCGTCCACCTATCGAAATTGGGTGTGAAGGTAATCGCGATACCCAAGACGATGGACAACGATGTACCGGGAACAGACTACTGCATCGGGTTCAGCACTTGCATCACCAGGACCATCGAAATGACTCACAACCTGCGCACCACGGCGGGCTCACATGAGCGAATCCTGGTGATCGAGGTATTCGGGCGGTATGCCGGATTTACGGCCCTCTTGCCGACCATGGCCGGGGCGGCAAACCGTTGCGTCATCCCCGAGTACAAATTCAAGATCGACCGTTTGACCGAATTGCTCGTTCAGGACCGTTTCACCAACCCCAGCCATTACTCGGTCGCGCTGGTTTCCGAGGGGGCGGCGTTCGATGAGGGGGAGATGATGTTTGAAGGAGAGGCGACGGACCAGTATGGCCACCGGAAGCTCGGGGGGATCGGAGATATCGTCTCCGCCCGAATTCAGGAGACTTCGGCCAAATTCAACAAAGGTCGAAGGATCAATGTGATCAACCAACGATTGGGGTATCTTGTGCGCTGCGGAAACCCTGACGCCATCGATTCCATCGCTCCCATGGCCTTCGGAAACCTCGCGCTGAACCTGATATTGAACCATTCTTACGGAAGGCTGGTCAGCCTTCAAAACGGCCAATACGGCAATGTTCCGCTGGAAATCGTCACGAGCGTCAAGAAGATCGTCGAGATCGAGAAATATTATAATTGTGACCGGCTTCGCCCCTACTATGAGAGCTTCGAATCCAAGCCTCTGTTCATCATGACCAGCGATCTATGAGCGCCTCGATCACGAGCAGTCGTCCGCGGCAATCTGGCAGCCCTTTTCCTTTTTCTTTTCCGCCAGGCGCATTTCCCGCCTAGCCTTGGCCTCTCGGTTCCGCCGCATCTCCTCTTCCGTCTCCAGGGCCAAAGGCGGCACCGGCTGGGTCCGCCCCTGCTTATCCAGGGCCACATAGGTCAGGTAGGCGGATGCCGTGTGGCGCCTTTCGCCGGTGATAAGATTTTCGGTCTCGACACGGACCCCCACCTCCATCGAGGTCTTGCCAACGAGGTTCAAACTGGCCCTGAGGATCAGGAGATTGCCGCAGAAGGCGGGATGATGGAAATCCAGGCGGTCAATGGAGGCGGTGACCACATTGGATCTTGCATGGCGGGTCGCGACCACACCCGCCGCCGTGTCGATGAGCCTCATGATCACGCCCCCGTGGACGTTGCCGGCGGGATTGGTATCCTGAGGATTCATCATCTGGGACATGACGACGGCACTCTCTTTTACCCTTTTGCCTTCCATGTCCATTTCCTCCTTCATGCGCCAGCCGAGATCCCCTTCTCAATGACCCCGGGTGATGGCTTCCATGCGCTCGATTCGGCGGTCCAGCCTGTCAAGTGACGCCTTTGCGCGTGACCTCTTCTTACTATTTTGGGCGCGACTGTATTCCTCCCACAGCCGCTCTCTCTCCAGCCTGGCTGCAGGAAGATCGGCTTTGGCCTTTTCGAGTTCCAGCCTTGTGCGCTCAAGCTCTTCCCATCGGGCATTGCTCACTTTTTGGGCCGCGTCGCCCATCCGGGAATCGTACTCCCTTTGCCTTTCGGCTTTCTTGACTTCGCTTGAATCCGTGGGTTTGACGTGATGTGCGCTCACGGCAGAACTTCCGGCTGGCGGCGGAGAATCGGTGACATGGGTATTGCCCTGCTCATCGACCCAGCGATAGAGACTCGCCGCCGACAGCGGCAAAGAGAGGAGCAGCATCATCAGGAATGTGATCGCTATTCTTTTCATAACCCCTTCCTTTCAAAGATTGCGACTGCTCCCAGCCGGATTTCCAGATTCAGGGATCATTGAGAATGTTTCCGCTATTTTCAATGTGTTTTGTTTCTTGACTGTCTTGAATTTTCGCGTGGTGCCCGGGGCGGGGATCGAACCCGCACGGCCTCAAGGACCGAGGGATTTTAAGTCCCTTGCGTCTACCAGTTCCGCCACCCAGGCCAGATTCATCGTGGCAGGAAATCTATTCTTTCCAGAAAAGCGTGTCAAGCAATTCATTTTGCCGGTATTCGCCGCGTCTGCCCCTGAAATTCGCCATCCCGGCGGATGAGAACGCAACTCTTTCCAATGCGTTTTTCTCGATCTTTTCGTGGAATTTCTCCGTGTTTTGTGTAAATCTTCCCCAGCTTTCATTGGGGTGATTCCAGATGATTTCCCTTGAGCGGAAACAGGATATCCTGATTACCGGCGGTACTCTTTTGACGATGGCCCATGCGGGAGAAGTCGTGGAGAGTCCCGTCATCGGGATTCGTGATGGCCGGATCGATTTCATCGAAACGGTGGAAAATCTCGCAGGCCGTTCCCCGGACGCCTCGGAGAGAATCGATGCGTCGGGCTGCATCGTGATGCCCGGGCTGGTGAATGCGCACACCCACCTGGCGATGTCATGCTTCCGAGGACTGGCAGACGACCTTCCCTTGATGACTTGGCTCAACGATCACATCTTTCCCGCGGAGTCCCGGTTCATCGACCGGGACTCCGTCTTTGCCGGCGCGATGCTCTCCGTCGCGGAGATGATTCTTTCCGGGACGACGACCTTCTGTGACGGTTATTTTTTTGAGGGGGAGGTCGGACGAGCCGCCATCGAGGCCGGAATGCGCGGCGTTATTGCGAGGGGATTCCTTGATTTTCCTGCACCGGATCACCCGGCACATTCAGACAAGGCCGCCATCGCCACACGTTTTGTGGAGCAGTGGCGTGACCGTTCGCCCCTTGTGACGCCCGCATTGATCTGCCACTCGCCCTACCTTTGCTCTCCCGATACCCTGCAAACGGTCAAGGCGATCGCCCGTCAATACTGCGTCTCCTTTCAGATCCATCTCTCGGAGACCCGGGAAGAGGTCCGCACGATTTCTGAGCGCTACGGCCGGAAACCGGCCCGGCATCTCCACGACCTGGGCCTCCTCGATGACCAGACCGTTGCCGCACACTGCATCTGGCTGGATGCGGAGGAACTCGATCTCCTGGCGGCCGGAAACGTCAAGGTGGTGCATGACCCGGAAAGCAACATGAAACTCGCCGCCGGGGTCGCGCCGGTTCTGGAAATGCTGCGCCGGGGGATCGATGTAGGACTGGGTACGGACGGCTGCGCAAGCAACAACGATCTCGATCTCTTCGGTGAGATGGGCATGGCCGCGAAGCTCCACAAAGTATTTTCGGGAGATCCGACCGCGCTTACGGCCGAGAGGGTCGTTGAGATGGCAACCATCGGCGGAGCACGCGTCCTTGGCATGGCGGAGAGGATCGGTTCGATCGTCCCCGGGAAGGAGGCCGACATCATCATCGTGGACATGAGGAGGCCGCACCTGACCCCCCTTTACCATCCCTTCTCGCACTTGGTCTATGCGGCCCGCGGCGCCGATGTGGTCACCAGCATCATCGGAGGGAAGATCGTCATGAAGGATCGGCATCTGATGCGGATCGATCTTCCACCGGTCATGGAAAAGGTACGGGGAATCGCATCCCGGATCCGGGATGCTGGTTTTCGCCATGCTTCCAATCATTTACGCCCAGGTTTGCAGGATGCTTGATTTCTGAAAGGATCGGATTCGAGGATGAAAGAGGTTGATACGCTGATCATCGGAGGCCGTCTTCTCCTGATGGATGAAAAGGATACGGTTCTTCCGGAAGGGGCAGTCGCAATCGACGGGGAAAGGGTCGTGGCCGTGGGACCTCCGGAAGAGATCCAGGGCAGGTTTACCGGACGGGCGGTGGTCGATGCCCGGGATTCCCTCGTCATGCCCGGGCTGATCAACGGTCACACCCACGCGGCCATGACCTGTTTCCGGGGAATTGCCGACGATATGGCGCTGATGGAATGGCTTGACCGTTACATCTTTCCGGCCGAGGCGCGGAATGTCGATCCGGAACTGGCCTATTGGGGGAGCCGCCTTGCCTGCGCCGAGATGATCCGCTCCGGCACCACGACCTTCTGCGACATGTACATCTTCGAGGAGGAGACCGCCCGTGCCGCCAAAGAGGCCGGCATGCGTTGTCTGATCGGCGAAGTGCTCTTCGATTTTCCTTCCCCGAACTTCAAGACACCTGCCGAGGGGCTGGCCTATACCCGCGGGCTTCTGGAAAGATGGTCCGGCGATTCACTGGTCAGGATTGTCGTCGAACCCCATGGGCTCTACACCTGCTCCCCTCCCCTTCTCATCAGTGCCAAGGCGCTGGCTGACGAGTTTCAGGCCCCCTATGCGACCCATTTGCTGGAAAACGCGTCGGAGGCTGCCCAACTCGGGGAGAAGTTCGGCAAGCCCGCATTGGAATTCCTCGAGGAAATCGGCTGGCTGACCGAGCGTTTCCTCGCCTTCCATTGCGTCTGCATGGCGGAGGAGGATATCCGTCGGTTCGCCGATCATGGCTGCTCTGCCGTCCATAACCCTGAAAGCAACATGAAGCTCGCGTCGGGCATCGCCCCCGTCTCCGCAATGCGGGGAAAGGGCATCCGCATGGGGCTTGGAACCGACGGCTGCGCAAGCAACAACGACCTCGACCTTTTTCGGGAGATGGACACCGCCGCCAAGCTTGCGAAGGTTGCCGCGCTCGACCCGACGATCCTGCCCGCTCGGGATGTCCTGCGGATGGCGACTTGCGAAGGGGCCGGCGTCCTCGGTCTGGCGGAGGAAACGGGGGCTCTGGTACCCGGTAAGAAGGCGGACATCGTGATCATCGGCCTCAACGAACCGCACCTGACGCCTCTGTACAACGAGTATTCCCATCTGGTCTATGCGGTCAACGGCGCCGATGTCGATACGGTTCTTATCAACGGAAAAGTCGTCATGCGAGACCGGATTCTGCTCACGATCGATGAGCGGGAGGCGATGGAGCACGTCCGAGAGATTGCCGAGCGCGTCCGGAAAAGCCTGGAAAACGGCAACCGTTAAGCCCGGGAGCGGGATGTCCGGTCTCCCGAACGCGTCCCCCTATATGAGCGGCCGGCCGCCGTTCAATCTCTCATAGATCCGGATGTATTCGGCGATCATGTGGCCGAGGCTGTACCGTTCCCTGGCCTCGCGCATGATCCTTCGGATCTGCTTCTCGCGTTCCTGGGCGGACAGCCTGTGGAAGCCGACACTTTTCTCAAGGCCATACCAGAGGCCGCCGGCGTCATAATCCCGGAAGAGAAAGCCGTTACCGACATCCTGGGGGGCCCCCTCCACCTTGAGCTGGAGCGTGCGGATCTTGTCGTGGTAACCGCCCGTATCCCGATTGGTGGCCGTGGCGCCGAAGAGGTTTCCCACCTGATCGATCTGGCCGCAGGGCTCGTAGAGTGAGGCTCCGAATACGTCGCAGGCAGCGGCGTATCCTAGGAGGGAGAGCTCCTCGCTGAAGGGCTGGCATGCGATCCTGCCCTGGGAATTCCAAGCGATACCGCCCAGGATATCGACATGGGTCCGGTCATTGCCGATCCCGTCTGCGACAATGGCGATTTGTACATCGGGATGCTGCTCGACAAAGGAGAGGCAGATCTGTTCGAGGAGTTCGACCCCCTTTTGAAAGGGGTCGAGACGGGATGGCCAGAAAAAGAGAAGCGCCTCTGGATTCACCCTGAGTCCCGTTCTCTCCTGGAAGGCGACCAGATTTTCTTTTTTCGCCTCCAGGATATCGTCGTCCGGTCCGTACTTGCGGACCAGGGCTTCGCACCGCTCCGGGTACATCTGCGAAGAGGGTGCATTGATGATCGCCCGTGCCGCATCGTTGACGTACTTCTCCTTCACCTCCTGGCGAACACTGGGCGGCACCAGATCCCGATCCAGGAAATAATCTTCCACGACCTCCAGCAGGAATTTTTCACCGACAAAATTGATCATGGTGGCATTCTTGATCGCAGTGGCCTGGGCATCGATGCAGGCATTTCCGTTCATCTCCTGAAAGTAGAGGCGATCGGAGATGGCTCCGAGATTGACACCCCCGAAGAAGTCCAACGGGAGGCATGCCGTGAAGACGTTGTGCACCGTGTGGAGGACCGGCAGACCGGTTGAATTGGCATAAGCCGTGATCACCCCGCCCGCCATCCAATCGTGGCTGTGGACGATCAACCGTCCCTCGTTCCGTGCCCTCACCATCTTTATGACATTGTTCACGATCTCGCGCTGAAATTCCACTGCCGTCATGATGGGGTCCCCGGCGTAGGCGCTCATGTTGTCCGCGAAAACAGCGGACCTGATCAGGTGAATTTTATCGGGATCGATCTTGTAGCGCACCTCGCGCCACTGCCGCTCGCTCATCTGCGCCTCGCGCTGAAATCGCTTCTTGAGATTGAGGATCGCCAGATGGACGTCCAGACCTCGCTCCGTGAGGCCTTCGCAGAGGGCGGACACGACCTCCCCCTGTCCGCCGCTCTTCCCGGATATGAACCGCGCCAGCGCGCCCATGTCTCCGGGCAGACGTCCCGTCTCCGGCGAGATGATCAGAATGGCCGTCGTCTCCCTTTTCTTGAGCACCTCGAAACGCCTGATCACCACTTCGAGGTCGTCGATCTTGCGCGTCAGGACGTGCGTGGGCCGGGCGATGGAGTTCTCATAAGGGTTGAAATAGGCATGGACCGCGTGGTCTTCGCCGATTCGTTCATGAAGAAAATAGACATGATCTGAGGTGGTCAGGTGGCGCCACTGCGTCAGATATGTTCCTCCGGCCCGCTTTGCACCGGCTTCCATGCGTTCGATGTCCCGAAAGAGCTCATACTGGGTCGGGTTGCCCAGCCAGCCGAAGGTGTTTTTCCCCGCGTCCGCCCAGGAGGATGTGGCCAGCCCATGGATGTTGAGGCTCGGGCATTCCACATCCCTGAACCGCTGTGCAATCTCGGTCGGCGTGGCCGGAACAACGTTGTCGTGTTTTTGGAGTGCCTCGGGCAGACCCTTCCAGAATTCGAAGATTCCGAGATTGCACCAGATATGTTCTCCGATGTGCTCGTAGTCGTAGCCCATCATGACGGCTTCCCCGTCGATCCGGGCGATGTACTGCGCGTAGGTTTCCGGCGTGATCTGTGAATGGGGAAAGCGAAAAGCGATATCGTCGCTCAGCTCCCGGTTCCGCGGAATGACGATGAGGTTCGTATCCCTCGCGCGGAAGATGGCATTGGGAGAGATGGCGGGCCCTTCGCTGACATACATGTCATCCCGTTTCTCACAGAGGATCGACTGATAGCCCATGTCGGCGACCGAATCCGCGATCGGATTGTTGTACATCAGTTCAGTATTCCGGAAAGAGGTCGGGGAGATTCCGAACAGCCTCTTCATCATCTCGCGGTGGAGGGATACCTGCTCCCGGAACTCCAGCTTCAGGGAATCTTCGAACAGACTGGTCAGCGAGTGGTAGTAGGTCTCGTCGAGATACTCGACCTGGGCGTTCTTCTGCCCTGCATCCAGCAGTTCCTGGAGCGCCCGAATCACGTCAGGCTCGTACAGTTCGGCCTGTTCCAAAAAAGTTCCGGACATGGAGAGTGCGATCTTGAACGTCGGATAGGCAGTGATCAGATCCTTGAACATCCGCGTTGCCGGAAGATAACACTTCTCGGCCACCTTCAGAAAGACCTCTCTGTTCTTATCGTCCCAGAGAAATTTTTCCCGCTCTGGATGGAGTCGGAACGGCTGGTGAAGCTGAAAATAGAACGTGGCGAGCGGCATGATTCATCCCCCGACGTCGGCTTGGCGAGTTCGTCTATTTTATAGACGAGTATCGATCCAAAATCAATCTGCCTTTCGTTTTACGAAGAGGCGGCATGGTAGATTTAACCTACCGATAAGCGCATGGTCAATCCTCATTGCGTTCGAAGACCCCATTCCATAGATTTAGACTGAAGATATCCATCGACCAGCCGCTTCAAGGAAGCTTTCATGAGGTCCGAATTTTATCCCCAGGTGAAAAACGGGGCGAGCTGCCGGCAAATCACAGGAGGTCACCATGTTGTGGACGATAGCGGTTGTTTTGATTTTTTTGTGGATGCTGGGCATGGGCAGCGGTTTTGAAATGGGTTTGCTGATCCATGTCTTCTATCTGGCTGCGGTGGTCTTGCTGGTCGTCGGTCTTAGCCAGGAGGTCGTGATCAACCGCAGACTGAGGCGCGTCTCCCGCAACCACGGCCGAAAAGCGGATATGGAACAGGCTGTGTGAAGTGTGAAGTTCAGCCCAGAAATGCGGCGATTTCCTCTTTTCGCGCACATGCGTCTGCCTCACCGATTTCCATCAGCCTCTTCAGATATCCGTGATCGAACATGATCATGCTGAGCCAGTCGAAACTTTCCGTCTTACGGGTCCCCAGACCTCGCGTCAAAAACCGGAAAGGGCGGGGCAGGTCCGGTTCCGAGCCACCCGCGATCGCACCCAGATTTGCGGAAGGACGAAGGGTGAACGCCCTGATCAGCCTGAGATTCGATGCCTCCTTCCCCGATTCCCGCTCCAGAAGGCGGTTGACCCGATCCAAGCCAAGAAGATCCTGATCGAGCATGTCCACGAAAATTGCATTCATCAGGATGTCCATAATCCGCGCGATGGAGGGATAGTCCGGGCTGGCCGATCCGTCGATCTCTTTTAAAGACGGCCTGTGACGCGTGGATACGGCCAGAATTCGCGTGGCGCCGAGATGAAGCGCAGGGGAAAGGGGCGCGTACTGGCGAATGCCGCCATCGCCATACCAGGAGTCATCGATTCTGACGGCGGGAAAGAGGATCGGCAGCGCCGTCGAAGCCATGATCTTGTCGACGGTCATTTCCGTCATGACGCCATGCCGATCCGGCCTTTCCCACATCGAGATGTCTTTCCCCTGGACCCACGTCACGGCCTGCCCTGTTGAATAGTTGGTGGCGGTGATGGCAATCGCCCTGAGTCCTTTTAGCCGGATTTTCTCTCCAATGCCCCGCAAGACGCCGCTCTGGGCGCCGAATGCCATCTTCAGTAGCCTGCGCAGCGGCGCCGTATCCACCAGACCTTTGGGAGACGGCGTCCCGGGGATCCCCCCGGTCAGAAGGGGCGCTCCCAGCCGGAGGAGATTCTTCGACAAGTTCCAGGCGTCCGCTGCATATACCTGATCGATGGAGAGATTGTTCCAGAAGTCGTAGAGATGGTCGATCGTCTCCTTGAAGGAGCCGGCATGATTGGCAATGAATGCGGCGTTGATCGCGCCCGAAGAGATGCCGGTCAAAATGGGAATCTGAAGATCGGGGTTATGATCGGCGAGGCAGCGGAGGAACCCCACTTGGTAGGCAGCATGCGCGCCGCCCCCGCCCAATACGAGAGACAGATTTTCGTGCTCATCTTTCATCGGCAAGATCGCTGAAGTCGACGCCGTCAGTGCCGCACCGGACCTCCGGACAGATCAATGAAACGGTCACTCTTCTTTTCGAGGGGAGAAGCGAACCCTTGACATCATCCGGGCCCGCCACCCCCTCCCCTGGGCGCTTTCCCTCATACCGGCCAGCCAAGACGACGTCGACGCCGGACAGAATGAACGGCACAGGAAAAGGGCAGTCTATATGGATCGGTGGCGGCGCCGGCGGCAATTCAGGACCAGACCCCTTCGATTCCGGAACCGCAGCTCGGACAGCGGCCGCCTTTCAGACGGCAATCCTTCAGCCCCATGTACCTGCGCTCGATGATTCTCTCGTGGCACCGCTCGCAGGTCGTATCCGTTCCCTCCTCTACGACGTTGCCCAGGTAGATGTACTTCAGACCCGCTTCCTTTCCGATTTCCCGGGCCTTGAGCAGTGTCTCCATGGGTGTCGGTACGTGATCCTGGAACTCATAATCCGGGTGAAACCGGCTGAGGTGCCATGGTATCCGGACATCAATCCCGGCGAGGTACTCTGCAATCACTCGAAGCTCCTCTTCGGAATCATTTTCCCCGGGGATGACGAGGGTTGTCACCTCCAGCCAGATGCCGAGTTCCTTCATCGCGACCAGGGTATCCAGAACCGGTTGCAGGCGCGCTTTGCAGGTTCTGCGGTAAGAGGCATCGCTGAAACCCTTGAGATCGACGTTGGCCGCGTCCAGACAGGGCCTCATCATCTCCAGGGCCAGCCGGGTCATGTATCCGTTGGTCACGAACACGTTGCGAATCCCGGCCTCCTTGGCTGCTTTTGCAGTGTCGTAGGCATACTCGAAAAAGATGGTGGGTTCCGTATAGGTATAGGCAATGCTCAGGCAGTTATTCCTCCGGGCCTCCGACACAATCTGCTGCGGCGTCATCGGACGCGTGGGGACCGTGTCGCCATCCGCAACCGAAACCTGGGAGATCTGCCAGTTCTGACAAAAGCCGCACTTGAAATTACAGCCGATCGTGGCGACGGAATAGATCCGGGAGCCCGGGAGGAAATGGTAAAGGGGTTTCTTTTCGATGGGGTCGACGTTGGCGGCAATCACCTCGCCGTAGGCGTGGGTGAAGAGCGTACCCTGGATATTCTGCCGTACGCCGCAGATGCCGAAACCTGATTCGGAAATCCTGCACTCGTGGGCACACAGGTGACACCGTCCCTCCTTGTCACCCAGTTTTTCCCAGAACAGAGCCTCGTGCAGCGTCGGCCTTTTTCCCAAGGGATTTTCCATATCTTTCCAGCTCCTCCAGCACTTCATCATCCGTCAGATCGTGCCAATGCTCATAGAATTCGGCGACGGCAAAGGGATAAGCCGATGAAACGATGGGGACGATCATCCCGTCGGCGTGGAATTTGAGCAATTCCCGGGCATGGGACGAGGCCACCGGCGATGCGGCGATGACCCGGACGGCGCCGCGCTTCCGCAAAGATTCGATGGCCGCGAGCATCGTGTAGCCGGAAGCCAGGCCATCGTCGATGATAATCGCCTTCCTTCCTTCGACGGAAGACGGTCCGATCTTTGTCCGATAGAGCGAGAGCCTGCGCCCGATCTCTTCCGTCACCTCCTGCGCATGGCTCTGGATCTCCCTCTCGGACAGCCCCAGTTGTGCGACGAGAATATCGTTGAGTACGATGATCCCGTCTTCCGTGACCGCCCCATAACCGGCCTCCGTATTGCCGGGGATGGGAATCTTGCGCGGCACCACGATGTCGAGTTTCAGGCCCAGATCTTTCGCAACTTCGGCGGATACGGGAATGCCCCCGCGCGGTATTCCGAAGACAACGGCATCATTGCCAGCCTCCCGCTCAAGGCTCTGCGCGAGAGCACGTCCGGCGTCGGTACGATTCCGATAGGGAGGTTCACCCTGAATCCTCATAAGCCTCCGGCCGGTCACCCCGACCCGCTTCAGTCCGGCATCTTTTTCGCTCCCGTCCATTTCTGGAAGGAATTCACAATCTGATCCAGTTGGGCGGCGAGAGGAGAACCATGGGATTCTGCCAAAAGCTGGTACATCCTGACCGCCGTCTCCGCAAGCCTGTCCTGAGCCCGAAGAATGAATACCGGCTCTCCATCCGCGATCCCGGGAATATTCAATTTTTGCCATATTTGCCCGAGAGTGCCATATGTCACCGCTCCTTTCCGAAGATCCAGCCCACGATGTCTCCGAGGCGGGCCAGAAATTCACCCGCCTCGCCTGGCTTCAATATTCAAGCGGTGACTCACGGCTGTTTCAACACTTCCGCGCCCGCCTCCAGCGCTTTTTTCACCTTCTCCTTTTTCCCGACCAGCAACTCCTTCTCGCGGCGCGCCAGCTGTTCGATCTTCCGGGATGCCTCGTCGAATTGCTCTTTGGCCTTCTCCAGCAACTCCTCCGTCGATCGTACGATTTCTTCGCGTGTTTCTTTTCCGCTTTTGGGGGCGTAGAGTATCCCCAATGCCGCCCCGATCAGCCCGCCGATGATGAGCCCTTTGACACAGTCTTCCGTTGCCATCTCTCTCCTCCTTCCATGTCTGTCAATTTTTCCTATATGATTAAAACAACTGGCCCACTTCTATTGCCCGACCGGCAAAAGGCAAGGCTGATCGATCCTCAGGGACCCGGTAGCCCATCTCGAACAGGGAGAGCGACCCTTATGAAACGGCGATGTCCAAGCTCCCTTCCCATAGACCATGAAGGTTGCATCTCTGCCTTGCCATCAGGGTCAGCTTCCCGGTCATGCCTGCCTCCGCAGGCAGAATGACGGTAAAACGAGCGGTGGGTTTCAGATATCCCTTTGGCTGAAAATCGACCCGACCCGCAGGTTCGTTCCCGATGCCGAGTTCAATATATTCAATCCAATGAGCAGGGCCCATCGGATGCAGCACTTCGCCTACGGAGACCTCCACTGCGAAGGGTTCGCCGGCCTTGACCAGGGCCGGAGCCCTAATCACCGGTGCGTGGCTTTTCTCCAGGGGGCTCTTTTGGGTGGGGTCCTTGGCCCGATTAATCCCCTGGAAAAGGGACTGGTCCACCTTCGTCGGGGAGTAAAAATCTGCCGCCGATGCCACTTGGGCAATGCCCACGGCGGCTGAAACGACGATCACATTCTTCAGAAAATCACGTCTGTCCATCTTTCCACCTCCATTCAATCACCCGGCTCGATACATTGTCCTTTTGCCGCATCGTATCGCCGTTGCGGCATACGCAATGAGAGTTACTCCCCATTTCACCAGGCCTGTCATCGCGGTGCGGGGGGGTCCGCCGGGAGCGTCGCGGCGCAGGCCTCATTGCTCCGGGAAATTTCCACAGCACGGTCGTCCAGCGCGACGACGACGTAGCAGTGGCGGCTATCCGCCTTCAACCTGGCATCGTACTCGGATATCCGGGTTGTTTCCCCAAGCAGGGAGCCGTCCCGGTAAACCCGGTACTTGGCCACACCGGCTGGAATGTTCCAGGCCAGGGCAATCTGAGAGTCGGAAACCCCGATGGCCTTCAGTGCGACCGGTTCCTGTTTCTGGGTCACTGCATTTGCTTCCCGGGTGGGCTGAGCCTTCGCGCCCTCCTTGAACGTTTCCGCAAAGAAGAGTTTCATCTGTTCCCACGACCGCCGGTCGGCCTTTTCGTTGTAGGCCATCCCCTTGGAAGGATCCGACCCGGAATCGGGGTTGGTGAAGCTGTGAACGGCCCCGCCATAAATGACCATCTGCCAGTCGACCTTGCCCCTCCTCATCTCCTCCTGGAAAGCGGTGACCTGGGCAGGCGGAACGAACGGGTCATCGGCGCCGTGCAGCGCGAGGACCTTCCCCCGAATTTCTTTGGCATCGTCGGGATTGGGGGTATCGAGGTTGCCGTGAAAGCTCACGACACCTGCAACCGGCTCGCCGGAGCGGGCCAGTTCCAGCACGGTGGTTCCGCCGAAGCAATAGCCTATCGCAGCGGTTCGCCGCTTGTCTGCCAGCTTTTGTTCCAGCAAAACCTTCAGCCCTGCGGAAGCACGCTCGCGCAGGAGCTTTCGGTCGCTCCTGAATTTTCCTGCGTACTTGCCCGCCTCCTGCGGGTCCTTGGTGGTGAAGCCATTTCCGTAGATGTCCGCGGCAAACGCGATGTAGCCAAGCTCCGCCAACTGATTCGCCCGCCGTCGTATGTAGTCGTTAAGGCCCCACCATTCATGAACCACCAGCACCGCCGGACGGGGCTCATTGATCGCGTCGTCGTAGGCCAGGTATCCCTTGAGCAACTCGCCTCCCTGTTCGTAAGGAACCGTCTGTCGGATCGGAGCCGCGCCGGCGGGAAAAGCCATTGCCAGCCATAGGAAAGTAAGGATGAGAAAGATCATGGAGAGATGTCTGGTCATGTTTCTTCTCCTTTTTTGAAATTTACCGCGCGGCCGATGGACTGACTGGGTTCGCCGATAATGTCGCGGGTGTCGCTTCCTCTCTTTTTCCTTTGCCGCATGAGGCGGACCCCGTCAGTCGCCTCTTCTGGAGCATGAATATAGGCTGCCGTCCTGATAGAAAGAGATCAGCCCTTCCTGCTCGCAGACTATTTTGCCGATGGTGGCCTCTGCGTAGAGCATGCAGGAGAGCAACTCCCCTGCTTCATAAAATACGATCTCGTAGTC
>JAJFTY010000131.1 GCA_021372695.1 Deltaproteobacteria bacterium | reverse complement strand
GTAAAAAGCCGCCACTCCGAAATGGTTGGAGTTCTTCACGGCCACGACGCCGGTGCCGTATTCCCGGGCCTTGTCGATGGCGAGTTTCATGGCCTGATGCCCGGCAACCTGACCGAAGGTGTTGTTGGCGTTCAACAGGGCGACGGCTCTGTGATCCATCTCGGTCGTGATCGGCGCCGATAGCTTCATCACACCCGTCTCCACCCGCTGGAGGTAGGTTTCGAGCCTCACCACGCCGTGAGAATAGATGCCGCGGAGCTCGGCGCACATGAGGGACTTCGTGACGATCGCCGACGACTCGGGCGACAATCCCGCCTTCGTCAACACTGTTGCACAGAAATCCTCCAATTTTTGCGCGGAGAACAATCTCTTTTCAGGTTTCATTTTCTCAATCGCTTTCTTCCGATCTTAATTCGGTCTATGATTCTGATAATATTCGTGACCCGCTTCCAGGGCCTTGATGTTGAGCGCCTCGTACTTCTTGGGAACGCTGCTGGAGACGATCTTCCTGAGGACATCGAAGCTCCCCGGGTTGATCAGCTCGATTACGGCCCCCAGCATGTAGATGTTGGCCACCATCCGGTTCTTGAACTCCTTTTCGGCCTCACCCGTCGCGGGCACCGCAAAGGTTTTCTTATAATTTTCGGGAATCGCCTTGATCAGGGTGTTGTCGTAGACGACGAGGGTCCTTTCCGGATCCGCCTCGCCGAGGAGCCTTTTTCGGGCCTCTTCGGACATGAAGACCATCACGTCCGGCCGCGAACTCTTGGGGTAGTTGATCTTCTGGTCGGAAATGACGACATCGGTACGGCACGCGCCGCCCCGCGATGCCGGCCCGTAGGATTGGGCCTGCGTCACCTCGAGTTCGGGAAAATGCTCCATCATCCGGGCAATGATGACGCCCATGAGGATGATCCCCTGGCCGCCAAATCCTGTGAATATGATCTCCTTCCTCATGCTTTCTCCTTCCCTTTTTCCTTGCCGGTCACGGTAAGGACCATGTCGGGACAGTGCAGCTCGCAGAGCCCGCAGACCTTGCAGTTTTCGATATGCGCCACCCGGGGCATGAGGTAATCCAGATCACTCCTCTCCTGTCCCAGTTCGTAGACGTCACAGGGGCAGATGTACTTGCAGAGCATGCAGCCCTTGCAGTATCTGCGGTCGATATCTATTTTTTCTGCGCCTTTCAACGATCGCCTCCTTTGGCTTGCGCCTCTTTCACTTTCTGGTTCATCTTCGCGACTTCCTCCATGAACTCAGGCTGCTGCACCTCCAGGAAGTCACCGATGGGGATGTTCCCCTGCGCCTCGACCTCCGCCCATTTGGCGGGATCCTCCTGTTTCACGCAGTGCTCCTTGATCCACTGGATATTGAACTCGGGAGAGCCGGAACCCAGCAGGTATCGGCCCGTCTGGACCGGGCACTGGGAGATGACGTCGATGTAGGAAAATCCCTTGTGGTTGATCGCCTTCTTGAACGCCTTGATCAGCTGCTTGGGATGGGCGGTGGTCCAGCGGCTGACCATCGTGGCACCCGCGGCCATGGCGACCTTGCAGCCGTCGAGCTTCTTTTCGACGTTTCCGTAGGGCGTGGTCTGGGTCTTCCCGCTGAAGGGCGTGCTGGGGGCCACCTGGCCGCCCGTCATGGCGTAAATCTGGTTATTGACCATCACGACCGTTATGTCGATGTTCCGCCGGCAGGCGTGAAGCAGATGGTTGCCACCGATGGCGAGGCAGTCCCCGTCGCCGGTGACCGTGATGACCTTGCGGGAAGGCCTGGTGGCCTTGAGGCCGACGGCTGCCGGGATGGCACGTCCGTGAAGGACCTTCAGAACGTCGGCATGCAGGTACATGGCAATCCAGGCGCTGCACCCGATTCCCGCCGTCATGGTCAGGTCGTCACCGACCCCCAGTTCCTCCACGGCACGCGCGATGGCCTGAACGATCATTCCGTCGCCGCAGCCGGGGCAGAAAATCATAGGAAGGAAGTTCTTCCTGAGGTATTTTTCACCAATGGGATTCATCGTTTCTCCTCCAGAAACCGCAGAAACTCCTGAGGCTGCGGGTAAATGCCCCCGATTTTCGAGAACAGTTCGATCTTGATCTCCGGATGCCGGACGACGCGTTCCACTTCGCGCTGCAGCATGCCGAGGTTCATCTCCGCCACGACGATGCGCTTGGCTCCGGCCAGGGCCTTTTGGACAAGTTTGTCCGGGAAGGGCCAGACGGTCTTCACTTCCACGGACCGCAGGGCGATTCCCTTCTCCTTGCCCAGATCGACGGCGCTCCGTGCCGCCCGGCAGACGGAACCGAAGGTCACGAAGGCGGTCTCCGCCTTTTCGTCGCCATAAATCTTGACCTCGGCGAACTCGTCCATATAATTTTCGACCTTCCGGACGATGCGGCGGATATTGTCATCGGCGTCCTTGGCATTGCCCCGGTTGCCGTCGAGGCTCTTGGCCTGGGAGATGACGGGAACTTTGTACCCCACATTGAAACTGGGCATGAGCGGAACATCGTTTGCCTCGGGCTTGAACACGATGAGCTTATCCTTGGGACACGTCGGCGCCTTCCGCTCGACGAGCTCAATGTCTTTTGCGTCCGGGATAACCACCTTTTCCCGGATATGGCCGACCACCTCATCGGAGAGGATGATGACAGGGATCCGGAACCGCTCCGCCAGGTTGAAGGCCTTGATCGTGTAGTCGAACATCTCCTGCGCGTCCGAGGGGGCCAGGCAGATCAGGGAGTAGTCCCCGTTGGAGCCGTACCGCGCCTGGTACAGATCGCCCTGGGCGGTCGACGTGGACTGACCCGAGCAGGGCCCTCCCCTCATCACGTCGACGATCACGCACGGCGCCTCCTCCGCCACCGCCAGACCAACCGCTTCCTGCATGAGGCAGAAACCCGGACCGCTCGTGGCGGTCATGGCCTTGGTCCCCCCCCAGGAGGCGCCCACGACGGCGACGAGGGCTGCAATCTCGTCTTCGAACTGCAGACAGAGGCCATCGACCAATGGAAGCTTCCGGGAAAGGTTCTCCAGGATCTCGGTGGCCGGCGTAATCGGATAGCCGCCGTAGAAGCGGCAACCCGCCAGGATGGCAGCTTCTGCGCATGCCTCATTTCCCAGCATAACCTTGATACGACCTTTTTTCATGGCATCCTTTCTTCCTTTTCAGAGATATTGTTTTCACCGAAGTTGAATATGAACGCGTCCGTTTGCGCCAATCGCGCGCAGCCCTTCAGCCACTTCGTGACCCGCCGTCATACCTCTCGGCGATCATCTTGGCGGCGTCCCGAACTGCAACGGAGAGCCTGTCAATATCCTTCGTCTTGATCCTGTCAGCCGTACCCGCGACGGAGACTGCGGCGATCGTGGCCCCGTGGGCGTCGACGACCGGTGCGGCCACGGCCACAATGCCCAGCATCCGTTCACCCAGGGAAACGGCATAACCCTGTTTCCGGACCCGCCGGAGCTCGGCGAGCACCTCATCACGCGGGAAGGCTCGGCCGTTTGCCAGGCGGATTTCCCCCAGTTCGTCCAGCATCTGCTGAATCTCCGCTTCCGACATCGCCGCCGCAAGCACCTTTCCGGCCCCGACATGGATCGGCAGCCTCTCCCCGAGAGGCAGAACGAAACGCATGGGATGGAGTCCCTCGATCCGCTGCACCAGCACCCGCTTGAAACGGAGCCGCACGAACAACGAGGTCGTCTCCGCGGTCGATTCGGCCAACTCCTGCAACACCGGCAACGTCACACGCGTCAGCTCGTTTCCCAGAAGGTAGGCGTGCGCCAGAGGCAGCACAGCCGCACCGATGCGGTAGCGCCCCTGCCTCTTCTCTGCAAATCCGTATCGTTCAAGAACCGAAAGCATCCTCAGGACCGTGGGCTTGGAGAGCTGGGTGGCACGCCCCAGTTCCGTCAGCCCCATGGAACTGCCGGCATTTTCCAGAATGGCCAGAATATGAAGGGCCCGCTCCAGCGATCGCATCGGACTTTTTTCCCTGTCGGTAATGTCGGTCATCCGCCGATTCTCCTGCCCAACTCACCCCAAGATAGGTTCATTATGTGGAACTTAATTTTACGGGGTAAAATAGATTGCGCTGATCTTTTTGTCAAGAAAAATTTTCCCCTCGGCAAAGAAAATGTCACGCCGTCTCCGCCTTCCTGCGATAAAGTCGCCCGTAGGAAGCCTTGGCGATGATGAAGATCAGCGCTACGGCCAGAAAACCCGTTGCCACAGGCCGTTCGAAAATCAGCAACAGGTTCCCCTTGAAGATCATGAGCGTCTGCCGGAAACTGGCCTCCGTCGTCGGCCCCAGCACCATGCCGATGATGAAGGGAGCGATGGGAAGAGCCCATTTCCGCAGAAAGAAGCCGATGACGCCGGCTGCGATCATGACCCAGACATCGAAAATCGAATTCCGGACGCTGTAGATGCCCACCAGGCAAATGACGCTGATGCAGGGTACCAGATACTTCGGCTTGATCACGGCGATGCGGGCGAAGAGGCCGACCAGAGGCAGGTTCAGCACGAGCAGCATGAGGTTTCCGATGTACATCGCCGCGATGAAGGTCCAGAAGATCTCCGGGGCGTTTTGAAAAAGCAGGGGTCCCGGCTCCACCTGATGCAGCCGCAACCCGGCCAGCATGACGGCGCTCGGGGCCGCAAACGGGATCCCCAGGGTAAGAAGCGGGATCATGGAGCCCATCACGGCGCTGTTGTTGGCAGACTCGGGTCCCACGACCCCCTCGACCGCTCCGGTCCCGAATTCCCGGGAATGTTTCGAAATGCGCTTCTCCAGCGAGTAGGAGAGGAAGGTGGAGATCACCGTGCAGGGGCCGGGAATCAGACCCACAAAAAATCCCATGACCGACCCCCTGAGCGAGGGCCCGACCGAGCGCCTGATCTCCTCGCGGTCCGGGTACATCTCCCGGAAGTGGACTTTCCGGACAACGGGCGCCACGTAGGTCGCCACGGCCAGGCAGAGGATCTCCGTGATGCCGAAAAACCCCATGGCGACGGGCAGGAAATCGATGCCCATGGTCAGTTCTTCGGAACCGAAGGTGAATCGGGACACACTGGAAATAGCATCGATGCCGATGACGCTGACGAAAAGCCCCAGTCCCGTCATGAGCAGGGAGCGCAGCGGCGACCCCTCGGAGAGATTGGAGAGGAGCAGAAAAGCCAGGATCATGAAACACAGGTACTCGGGCGGGCCGAACGAGAGCGCGGCCTGTCCCAGGATGGGGGCGAAGAATTGCAGCCCCAGGAGGCCGACCGTGCCGGCAACGAAGGATCCGACGGCCACGAGCGTCAGGGCGGCGCCGGCCCGCCCCTTCTTCGCCATCTGATAGCCGTCGAGACAGGTGACCACGCTTGCCGCCTCACCCGGGATATTCACCAGGATGGCCGTGGTCGAACCGCCGTACATGGCGCCGTACCAAACGCCTGCCATCATGATGAGACCCACGGTCGGTCCGTACTTCATCGTAAAGGGCAGCATGAGCGCCATCGTCGCCGTGGGACCCAGCCCGGGTAAGACCCCGACGATGGTCCCGATCAGGCAGCCTATGAAGCAGGCCATCAGGTTCACCATCGAGAGCGAGTTTACAAACCCGTTGAACAGTTGATGGAGGCCTTCGATCGCCATCATGACCACATCCCTCTCGGCAGATCCACGTAGAGCCAGACATCGAACATAAAGTAGATGAACAGGGCGGTTCCCGCGGCCAGGATGAGGGGCCTGACCCATCCCTCGAGTTTCATCACCTTGCTCAGAGCCAAGGTGGCGATCAGCGTCACGGCCACATAGCCCAGATAGGGCATCGCCAGTATCCAGAAGAGGAGGGTCCCGATGAAGGCCATGAAGACTCCGGTCTCCCGGAGAGACAGAATGGATCCTCCGGTTTGGAGTTTCAGCGAAGCGATGAAAAGAAGAACGCTGAAGGGAAGGATGAAGAGCCCGACCGCGAAAGGATACAGACCGGGGCCCGGCTGGGCGATCGTTCCCAGGTCATAGGAAGCGGAGAGAACCATGATGAGGACGCTCGCGATCCCGATGACGAGATGGGCAATCCTCTCCGACCCGTAGATCTTTTCCATACCAATCTCCCGTCAAGTGCGCGGCGATCCGCCCCAGGGTGAAAAAGAAGGGCCCAGAGGCCACCTCGGACCCTTCTTCTCCGGAAGACCTCTTGCCCGGCTGGCGATCTACTTTTCCTTCAGGAGCCCGACCTCCCGGAAGAGTTCCCGATAGACCTCCCGTTGGTCGTTCATCCATTTGGTCGTGGCCTCGGGCGTCATGAAACTGGGGACCCCGTTGTTCTTGACGAGAAAGTCTTTGTATTCCTGACCATTGGCCGCCTTTTCGAAGGCAACCAGGAGTTTCTCCCTGACCTCCTTGGGCAGTTTCGGAGGCGCCAGGGCCAGATGCGTGGACAGGGTCTCGCAATCATACCCGAGCTCTTTCATGGTCGGAACATTGGGATAGTTCGGAAGCCGGTTCGCCCCGAGCAGCGCAAGCACCTTCATGTTGCCGGCGTCGATCTGGCTCTTGGCGGCGGTCACGTCGGTGATTCCGATGTCGGCGTGGCCTCCCGCCACCTGGAGCACCACGGCACCACTGCTGGAAGTCTGGGGAACCATATTGAACTTGAGCCCACTCTTCTTGACAAAGTCCATGGCGGCGACCCACCAGACCTGTCCGACGCTCCCCGTGGAGAGGACGATCTCGCCCGGCTTGGCTTTGGCGGCGGCAATGACTTCCTGCATGGTATTGAAGGTCTTCTTCGTTTTCGTGGAGGCCACGATGGCCGGCGCCCAGTTGAGGTAGGCCCCCAGGACCGTGTAATCGTTGTGGTCGTAAGGCAGCAACCCCTGCAGCTTGTTCATGACGATCGTCGCAGTGCTCATCCCGATCGTGTAGCCGTCGGGTTTGGCGTTGTGAAGTTCACGGTTGCCGATGCTGCTCCCGGCACCGGGCTTGTTGGTTGCCACGACGGGCTGGCCGAGCTGGTCCTGAAGCCTGGCGCACAGGGCCCGAGCGGCCATATCGGCGGAAGAACCGGCCTCGTTGGGAATCAGAAAAATGATCGGTTTCGACGGATAAGGTTCGGCTGCGAGAACTGTGGAAGAGATGAAACCGGCGGCCAAAACCAGACTCAACATCATGACAGTGCGCTTTCCCATCTTGTTGCCCTCCAAGGTCGTTGTGCAGTTCCCCGCTCACTGGGCGGGGGTTCCGGCAAGGAATCTGCCATTTCTTATGACGTCCCTGTGCTCCGTTTGGGCGTCGGGGATCCAGGGTTACGGTCCCTGTCAACGTTCAAACGATAATTCCACTTCTACGAAACTACCCGGTCCCCGGAGCCATTTCTCAGCCGCCGGAGAGGATCGGAAAGAGTTCAACGACGTCCTCATCCTGGATCATGCAGTCGATGTCCTCCCGTCGCCGGTTTCTAACGATGATGCCCACCTCCTCATGAGGCACTCCCAGCCGGTCGAGCACCGCCGGGAGTGCAACAGGCTCCCGCGCATCGACCGTCAGTTCCTTCTGGCCTCCTGCCATTTCGATCAGCGTCAGATGCAGACGGATGACCGCCATAGCCTACACAATCCCCCGCTGCATCTCCTCTTCGGAGAGATCGAATACATCACCGGTGGGCGGCAGCGGCTCCGTATAGACATATTCCGGCA
>JAJFTY010000110.1 GCA_021372695.1 Deltaproteobacteria bacterium | reverse complement strand
GGCGTACTTCCCTGCCTCGATGGCCGCCAGGGCCAGCATCTCGACGGACGTAACGGCCCCCTGGCCGCCTCTTCCATGCCATCTGATCTCGATCATCGGTGATTCTCCCCCGGAAAGATTTGCGTAGTGAATGAATAGGGACTGGCAGAATAACTGCTACAGGCAAATTCCCATATCCGAATCGAGTTTGCCTGTCAATACCAAATTGGTAACTTTTCAGATGTTTTTCGCTTTTTCCCGCAGGCCCGCACGTGCAGAAACTGCACTCCGGAGTGGGTATAAGAGCCTGTTTTGTGTCGCGTTTTCTCCCAGTTGGATCCAGCCGCTTTCGAGGCCGGACCTCCCCGAGGTTGCTCCGGTTGCCCCGCACCAGAAACAGCCGCATACAAGGACTCTTGGACCATTGACCTCATCCGCTCATTCGAAGACGGGGCAACCGGATTCCTTGCAAAGTTTCCCTTCAGGGGCTCCGGGACGGCGTTCCCGGCGCCAACGTATTGTCTAAGCAAGTTTTTCTACATGATCCTTACAGACGCTTGTCGATGGGCGAGCACTCGAGACCAAGGGCAGCGGCAACACCTGGGTGGGTCACCTTGCTATTTACCACGTTTGCCCCTCGCCTGATTTCAGGAATACCCCGCATGGCTATTTTCCAGCCCTTGTCCGCCACCTCCTGAATATAGGGCAGCGTGGCGTTTGTGAGCGCGAGGGTGGACGTCCGCGGCAGGCCCCCGGGCATATTGCTGACACAGTAGTGAACGATCCCCTCGACGACGAATGTCGGTTTCGTATGTGTGGTCTCGCGGGAGGTCTCGAAGCATCCGCCCTGGTCAATGGCCACATCGACCAGCACCGCGCCTTTCTTCATGGTCTTCAACATACCGGCATGGACGAGCCTAGGGGTCCTCGCTCCGGGCACAAGGGCGGCGCCCACTACCACGTCGGCCCGCGTGACAAGGTCACGGATCGCTGCGGGAGTCGACATCACGACAAAACAATTTTTCGGCATGATATCGCTCAAGTAGCGAAGCCGCGCCGGGTTGATTTCCAAGAGATAAACATTTGCGCCCAGGCCGCAGGCTGTTCGGGCCGCATGGCTTCCGACGGATCCGCCTCCGAGAATGAGCACCCGGCCCGGATCGACCCCCGGAACACCGCCCAGGAGCACGCCGTGGCCGCCCTGGGCCATCTCCAGGTACTTGGCGCCTTGTTGGATCGCCATGCGGCCCGCGACTTCGCTCATGGGCGTGAGCAGGGGCAGGTATCCGTTGTCACGCTGGACCGTTTCATATCCGATTGCGATTGACCCTGCGCCTACCAAAGCCCGTGTCAATTCCTCTGATGCGGCCAAATGCAGGTATGAAAAGTATATCTGCCCCTTTCGAAGCAGTTTGTACTCCGACGGTTGAGGCTCCTTGACCCTCAGGACCATCTCGGAACGCGAGAATATTTCCTCGGACGACCCGACCGCTTCCGCTCCTGCACGGATGTATGCGTCATCGCCGAAACCGCTGCTTTCACCGGCCCCATGTTCCACGAGAAGGGTGTGGCCCCTCTGTGTGAGGATCTCCACCCCGGCCGGCGTCATGGAAACCCGATGCTCGTCTGCCTTGATCTCTTTTGGAACACCCAGAATCATGGCGCACCCCCTCTCCTTGTATCCAGGGAATCCTGCGTTTACAGATTCGGAAAGCTCCCGTGCAGCGCTTAGAGAAACTTTTCGATGGGAGCGTACTCGAGCCCGAAGACCTCTGCAACGGCCTTGTATGTCACCTTCCCCTTGATGACGTTGGCTCCAAGCCGGATTTCTTCGTTCTCCTTCATGGCCTTCTTCCAGCCCTTATTTGCGATTTCGACCGCGTAGGGGAGGGTCGCATTGGTGAGGGCCAGTGTCGAAGTTTTCGCAACACCGCCGGGCATGTTGGCCACGCAATAATGCACAACGCCTTCGACGGTAAAAATGGGGTTGGAGTGGGTGGTCGCCTTTGAGGTCTCGAAGCATCCGCCCTGGTCGATGGCCACATCCACCATCACGGAACCTGTCTTCATGGTCTTCAGCATCTCGCGGGTAATGAGTTTGGGGGCCGCGGCGCCCGGAACCAGGACGGCGCCCACGACCACGTCGGCGCGCGTGATAAGATCGCGGATGGTTGCCGGCGTCGCATAGAGGAGAAAGCAGTTGGCCGGCATGACATCGCTCAGGTAACGCAGGCGGTCCAGGCTTTTGTCCAAAAGGTACACTCGGGCCCCGAGACCGCAGGCCATCTTGGCCGCATTGGTGCCCACGACACCGCCGCCCAGGATGACGACCATCCCGGGATCGACTCCGGGCACGCCGCCCAGAAGCACGCCGTGGCCGCCCTGGGCCATCTCCAGGTACTTGGCGCCCTGCTGGATCGCCATGCGGCCCGCCACCTCGCTCATGGGGGTGAGCAGGGGCAGGGAGCCGTCCTTCTTCTGGATCGTTTCATAGGCTATGCCGACCGATTTGCTCTTGATCAGCTGGTGGGTCAGTTCCTCGGCGGCGGCCAGATGGAGGTACGTGAATATGATCTGGCCCTCGCGGATGAGATCGTACTCCGGGGGAAGGGGCTCCTTGACGTGCATGACCATGTCGGAGCGCTTGAAGATCTCCTTCGCGGAAGATACGATTTCGGCACCGGCCTGCGCGTACTGGACGTCCTCGAACCCGCTTCCCACACCGGCGCTCTTTTCCACAAGGACCGTGTGCCCGTTCTGCCTCATGACTTCGACCCCCGCGGGAGTCATGCACACGCGGTTCTCCTCGGCCTTGATCTCCTTCAAAATTCCTACGATCATGGTTCTCCCTCCTTATCCAAGGATGCTTTTCTCTGGATTCTTGTTTTAAACTCACCGGGAAAGAACGCCCGCAGCGCGCGAAAATCGATGTCATCTCCGAATCGGCGAGGCGCAAAGCCTGGCGGGTGACCGCTTCAACGATCTGAATCCCCGCCAAGGGAAGGACAGGCCGGGCCGGGGAGTGCTGGCCCACCCTCGGCCCATGGCGGGAAGCCGATCCTGTCAACCGCGGAGAGGTCCCCGCGGGAATCCGTCAATCCCGACGACCGAAAGCGCGATGTTCGGCCGTCATTTCTGAATTCCCGCGACGAGTTGGTCAAATGGGTCCCCGATGTCCTTTTTCATCTCAGGCCATACCGCCTGACGAACGTTCGCAATTGTTTTTGCAAGTTCGGCGTCGCTGAAGGTAATGATCTTTGTCCCCTGGTCCCTCAGGCGCTTGATGCTCGCCTGCTCTTCCGCCTCGGCGGTATCCCAGCGGCGGCTTTCCATTTCGCGCACGGCATTTCGGATGATGACTTTCTCGTTGTTGGAAAGGCCCTTCCAGAGGTCGAGGTTCATGTAAACGAACCAGTACTCGAAATGGTCTCGCACATCGAGATAGACCTTGGCCAGAGCCTTAAGGCCCGCGTAGCCTTCGGCGCCGCCGCCGATCATGCCCTCGACCATTCCCGTCTTCAAGCCCGGATGGGCATAGGCCCATGTGATCGGGTAGGGCGTGTACCCCATCGACCGCGCCGTCAATTCGAAGGCCCGGATCGGGGGAGTCCGGATGATCATTCCCTTGTGGACATCGGGATCGGCCGGGTTCGGCGGTTCCCTTGTCAGGACAATCCCCCCGAAGTACACGGGCCATCCCCCGAGGATCTTGATGTTGTGCTTTTCCAGGATTGCCTCCATGCTTTTGATCATCCGGCCGTCAGGGGCGAATGCCTTTCTCGCTTCAGCCCAAGTCGTCACCAGGTACGGTGTGAAGGGGAGCGCCATTTTCTTGTCGACCGTGGTCCCGAAGGGGCCGATGAACATTTCCACCTCGCCGAAGGAACACTTTTCCTGGACCACCGAATAATCTCCCAGCTTGTTGCCGGGATAGACCTCGAAGGTGATCCGGCCACGCGTATCCTTCGAGATTTTCTCGACCAGGTTGCGGGTATCCCGGTCGATGGCGGTCCCCTTCGGACGGACGTGCCCGATCTTCCACGGGTGTTTTCGGTCCGCATGAGCATCGGCGCCCAGAAACGAAAGCACGAACAATGTCGTGGCCATTATGACAAGCGCTTTTTTCATTGTCTTCACCCTCATGCCTCAGGCGAAAAGCCCGGAAAGGCTGAAACGAAATCCCGCGAGGACCGTTTCGTCACCATTTGGCAGCCCGGGGGGTCAGGCGGGAAGTGACGCAACAAAGGCGCCTGCCCCCCGGGAAATTGCCGATCCCGGCTGAAACGCGATTACTTCGCAATCTTGTTGAGAACCTGCTGGCCCCATTCCTTGCCGACATCGTCGAGAATCTTCGGCCAGACGGCGGTTTTGGCCTTCTGGGCGTGGGCGGCAATATCCTTCTGGGTCACGGGGACGATCTTGGCGCCCAGGCCTGCCAGGCGCTTTTCGTTTGCCGTCTGGTCGGCGGGGGCGGTCTTCCAGCGCTGCTCCTCGAACCGCGCGGCCGCGTCGTCCAAGGCCTTCTTCTGGTCGGCGGGCAGCTTCTTGTAGAGATCGTCGTTGATGATCAGGTACCAGACCTCGAAATGCGTATTCAGGGGGATGTAGTACTTGGTCACGTCTCGGAATGAGCTGTAGTAGCCTTCGGCCCCGGAGCCGATGACCCCGTCGACCACCCCGGTCTGCACAGCGGTGAACGTCTCGGAGAACGGCAGCGGCGTCCCGAGGTACCCGATGCTGTCGGCCAGGAGCTGGAACGATTTCATCGGGGGCACGCGGACCTTGATCCCTTTCGCAACATTGGGGTCGCCCGGTGATTTGGCTTCCCTGTTCAGGGAGATCCCGCCGAAATAGACAGGCCACGCCGCAAGCAGGCGGATGCCCTGCTTGGCATAGAGCTCGCCCACGGTCCCGCGCAGGGGTGCCCCTGCGGAGTAGTTCTTTTTAGCCTGATCCCAGCTCATGACCATGTAGGGAAAGTAGGTGATCTGGAAACGCTTGTCCGCCGCGGCGCCCGGGGGCTGGCAGGCCATGTCGACGGCGCCCAGCCCCACGCGCTCCTGCACGACCGTGTAGTCACCCAGCGCGCTGGCCGGGTAGATCTTGGCCGCGAGCTTGCCCGCCGTGGCGTCCTTGAGTTCCTTGGCAAAGACGTTGAGATCCTTGTCGATCGCAGTGTCCTGCGGCCGCACGTGGGAGAGCTTCAGGGTGCGGGCCTCCACCGAACCGGCAATTAGCGCCAGAGCGACAAGTGACATGATCAGGAAGGTCGAACAACGGTTTTTCATGAAATTTCTCCTTTCTCTAAAAGGTTAATAACCGAAAAGCCTCGGGAAGAAGAGGGCCAGCTCCGGCCAGAAAGAGGTCAGGAAGACGATCGGTACATAGGCGGCGAGAATGAGAATCATGGCCGGCTTGATGATCTCGGAAAACTCCACTTTCCCGACGCGCATCCCCAGGTAGAGGATGCTGGCGTAGGGGGGCGTCACGCCTCCCATCGCCGTGTTGACCCCCATGATGGCCGCAAAATGGACGGGGCTCACGCCGATGGCCTCCATCAGGGGCAGAAGAAGGGGGGCGATGAGGATGATCGCCGTGATGTCGTTGACGATCATGCCGACAAAAAAGAGCAGAAGGTTGATGAGGATGAGCAGTACCACCTTGTTGGTCGTAATCTCGAAGATCACGCTCACCATGGCCTGGGGCACGTCCTCCATGACGAAGAGCTGGCTGAGCATCAGGCTGAAGACGATCATGACCATGATGGAGCCGACGGCGGTTGCGGAGTTCGCGGCGGCCTTCAGGAAACCCGTCACGGTCAGTCCCCTGTAAATGAGGAAGCCCACCGGAATTGCATAGAGGGCCGCCACGGCGGCGGCCTCCGTTGGTGTCATGATGCCGCCGTAAATGCCGCCGAGGATGATCACGGGAAAGATGAGGGCCGGGATCGCGCGCGACGTGTTCGCAACGCCCTCGCGGATCGTCTCGCTCATGGGCCGGGGCGGATCGAGCACGAGGGGGAACTTGCGGGCCATGACGAGGTTCGTCACGGAGAAGGTGAAGGTGATGAGAAGTCCCGGCCCCAGCGTCGCGAGGAAACAGGCAAGGATGGACGTGTCCGTGACCCAGCCGTAGACGATCATGGTCACGCTCGGGGGTATGAGCAAACCCAGGATCGAGGAGTTGGCCACGAGAGCCGTGGCGTAACCCCGGGGATAGCCCTTTTCGGCCATCTCGGGGATCAGGATGGGGCCCGTTGCGGCAACACCGGTCAGGCCGCTGCCCGATATGGCGCCGATGATGGCGCAGCTCACCGTGGCCACGACGCCGAGACCCCCGCGAATGCGCCCGACGAAGATATTGACGAAGCGCAGCAGGCTCGCAGCGATGCCGCTTTCGCTCAGGAGCGATCCGGCGAACACGAACAGGGGGATGCAGAGCAGCACCGGGTTCGAGAGCTGGTTGAACCCCCAGAGCATGGTGCCCTTCATGGTCGCGTCGCCCAGAATCGCCATGACCATGAGGCCGCCGCCGAAGCAGTAGGGCAGGGGCACGCCGAAGGTCAGAAGGATGCACAGAACGGCAAGCGAAAGGAGAGATACGGTGACCATTTCCATATCACACCCCCTGCTCTTTCCGATTTAACGTCAACAGTGACCGTGTGTTTTTCACCAGGTAAGCGGTCACGTAAAGACTCATGAGCATCAGGCCGATGAACATGGAGCATTCCGCGTAGAACATGGGAAGGTAAAGCGTAGGGCTGTCCTTCCAGACCCGCAGGGCATAGAGCAGGTACTCCCAGGCATACCAGGTAAGCCAGAGCGAAACGACGATGCTCATGATATCGGCAATCACTCGGATTGTGAGCTTCGAGCGATCGGTCTTCAGAAACACGTCGAGAACATTGGCTTTGATCTGCGTGTCTTCGCGCGAGGCGTTGACGCTGCCCAGGAAATAGAGCCAGAGAGCGGGGTAGACGAGGAGCTCTTCGAGACCCATGAGAGGAACCTCGAAAATGTAGCGAGCCCCGACCTGGACGAACTCCATAAAGGCAACGAGACACATCAGGATTGCCAGCACGGCCGTAAATAAATGGTTCATCCCCTTCTCCTCTCCTTATCTCTTCTGCGGTTGCCTCTTCGTCCGCGCAGACAATGTGGCCAGACGCAAACCCTCCAGGAATCGCTATCAGCCAATCACCTTGGCCTTGATCTCGGCTGCCGACAGGCCCGCAAGGCCCAGACGCTCCAGGGAGCGTCCCTCGACCCAGAAATTGCGCTGCAGAAGGATATTGCCGATCTCCACGATGGCGTTCATGGTCGGCGTGGGCACACCCATGGCTATTCCAAGCGCCGAGAACGGCACGAGCCCTGTCGGGAGATCCTCGAAGATATAACGGGTGTTGAGACTCGTCGGCCCCATGATGCCGTCATAGGCACGCACCTTCTGAATCTGCTCGTAAAGGTCCTTGCCTTCCACGCCGTACGATTTGCGGTAAAAATCGTGAATGGAGGGAACGCTGACGCCCATCGCTTTCGCGATGGCCATTCTTTCGGCATCGATGGTTTCCACGACGCGGGCCAGCGCCGGGGTCACGCCTTCCGAGTAGTACTCGAAGGGCGATTTGCACTCGATGCGCCCGGCATTCAGCACGGTCGGCGCCGGATGCACCATGGAGTTCGCGTTGCTGAGGCTGGTGACGAGCACGCTCGAGGCGGGCTTGAACTGGGGGAAGGCGCTGTTCAGGAGCTTCGCAACCCGGGGGGCCTCTTTTGCGGGGAGGCTGGCTACGGAGAGGGCATCCTTGATCCCGTAGATGATGGCCTCGCCGGCCCTGGGGCTGCGGCAGGCGTAGAGCAGCGTATCCGTTTCCGCCACGATCACATCGGCCCGGCAGCCCTCCTGCCTGAGGATGTTCTGCACCTCCAGGGCGCCTCCGGTGGCGCCGGGATTCAGCACGATAATCTGGCCGTCCTTCAGGTGAGGCGCCATCGCCTTCGCGGTGGATCCCTGGTAGTTTGTCGGGATGACGACCATGATGATGTCCGCCCCGTCGATGGCCTCGGCGATGTTCCCCGTTACAACGGGGATGGCGACGTCTCCCGTCACCGCCCCGGAGACCATCATCCGGCGGGTTTTGAGGAGATCCTCGACTTTCTGACGCTCGATGTCCCACAGGCTCACGGGAAACCCGAGCACTCCAAGGTGCCCGGCAAAGCTCTGTCCCCCGTTACCGGCTCCTATGATCGCAAAACGTAACGTTGCCATGCTGATTCCTCCATAAGAATATTCGCTGACGCCGCAGGGTTCTCTCGAAAGCTGCGGCTGTGGTGTTTGCGTGATGTTGAAATGATTCGGCACGGGTGAGATGAAGAAACCGCTTTCCGGCATGCAGATAAAACGGGGGCAGAGGAGTGGCTTGCCGGCCGCAGGATGACTGCGGGGCGGCAGTGTAAGGTTCCGGGGTTTCCGGGTGCGATGGATCCCATGTCCCCTCCCTCCGTGCCATGGTCTCATCGAGTGGAAATGTTGGGCTGTTGGGTTGTCCTACATTTAATCTTACCTGCTGTCAAGTTCTTTTTTGCGTTTGCCCGGGGAAAACCTATCAGATCAGAATGATTAAGAAACTCTGGGAGTTACGACATTGCCGCGTTCGCAGGTTTGTTCATGAGGCTGATGGCTTTTTTCAAATGCTTCTCCATAAGGCGCCTGGCACCCTTTCCATCCCTCTTCCTGATGCACTCGAAGACCGCCTCGTGTTCGCGCAACTCGCGAAACAGATCCGCCTGTCCCATGTGGCTGAATATCAGGGCGCCCCTCTGCAGCTTCATCTCATCGGCAACCGAATCGTAGAACCGTTCGAGCACCCGGTTCTTTGCGATCCTCATGATGACCATGTGGAATTCGAAACCAACCTGCACGGAATACGTGTTCGAACGGATTGCTTCAACGCTCCGGTTCACGACTTGCGCGAGTTCGGCGATATCTCTACCCGTGGCCCTTTCCGCCGCCACCTCGGCCAGATGCGGCTCGATCATCAAGCGCGCCTGCAGGAGCTCGAGGAAGTAGTTCTCGTCCCGCTCAGCCCGCCCGAGTTCCATCGCATGGACTTTCCGGGTGGCTTCTTCCCCGAGAAAGGTACCGAGTCCGGGTCTTGCCTCCAGGATCTCCGCGTGTGCAAGGGCCTTGAGTGCTTCCCGGACACAGTTGCGGCTGACCTGAAATTGCCGGGCGAGTTCGATCTCGCCGGGGATGCGTTCCCCCTGCGACCAGTTTCCGTTCTTGATCATCTCTACGATCTGATTGATGACGTCTTTGTAAAGCGTTGTCCGCTTTGCAGGACGGATCATGGTCTGCATGCTCCAAATGGATGTGTCTGCGGTTCGGGCGGAGACATTACCTCAAGGGCTTTCGGTTTGCAACTCTTCTCTTGATGAAGCAGGTATTGCCGATTTCGGTCTTGAGTGCAAGGCCTGTTCTATTGAATACATGAACCTGTTCGCTTCCGTCCATCACGAAAACATGCTCGCCGCATAGTTTTTTCGTTGCGGATATGCCTCCCCC
>JAJFTY010000096.1 GCA_021372695.1 Deltaproteobacteria bacterium | reverse complement strand
CGGAGGCGTGGATTGAAACGGCCCTCTGTCTGGGTCCATGGCCTTGCACCGTTGTCGCCTCCCGCGCGGAGGCGTGGATTGAAACGGCATCTCCTTGGCCAACGTGAGGCCGGAGACGGAGTCGCCTCCCGCGCGGAGGCGTGGATTGAAACTTGAAGGATTCGTCGGAAAAAATATCACGGGACAAGTCGCCTCCCGCGCGGAGGCGTGGATTGAAACACCGAAAAGCTCAAAGAGTACGGGATTGAATTGAGGTCGCCTCCCGCGCGGAGGCGTGGATTGAAACCTCCCATCGCGGCTTTTTCTCGTAGTCTGCCGAGTCGCCTCCCGCGCGGAGGCGTGGATTGAAACATGCCCGCGGTCACGGCCGCGTCCTTGACCGGCAAGTCCCTCCCCCACGCCGGAGACCACGGAACGACGCAGCGTGAAAAACATCGGCCTCTGGAAACTTCTTGCCCATTTCCGAAAACTGCCCTATAGGTCGCGGGAAATTTCACCGTGAGCATCCGAGGTCCGATATGTTAGCAGAAGATGTACGAATCGTTCCGCTCGTGCCAGCCATGCCGACGAACTGCCCTCCATGCAACCCCTGAACAGCATGGAACAGATTTCCCTCTTTGAAGAGGAGTTCATGTTGCTTAACGAGGCCTCGGCGGCCTTGATGGCGTTGCGTCCCGGCACCGTTCTCGAGCTGCTGGAAAGGTACCGCGCTCTTTACCCCGGCGGCCAAAACGTGGAGACAAAGGTCAGGATCGCCTCTTTCCTGCAACAAGGATTCGCTGCGACGCCGCCGGGCGCTCCAGACCGGCCCTCGTATCTCTTCGGGTTGTGGGGTTCGTTCGAGAGGTACTGCCGTTCGCTCGCCCCTGGCGGCGCGACCGCAGACGATTTCCTGCGCCCTTTCTTCCGGAAGATTGCCGACGCAATCGAGCAGGGCATGCTGACGGACGGGGACTTCCTTGCCGAAGGGATACCCGTAGGTTACGCACACCTCCAAATCGGAGACTATGATCGGGCCATCCATTCTCTTCAGACAGCCCTGACCATCACGCCGGCCAACGCGGCGACGTATGGATATCTGGGCGACGCCTACCTGATGCGCGGAGACCGCGAGGCGGCCCGTCAGATCTATTTCGAAGCCTGTCTCATCGGCGACCGCGCAGAAACGGTTTTTGCCTTTGTTCGACCATAGTGACCGGCTACCATAAACCTTCCATTCAATTCTCATTTCTTTCCGCCGGCGGACGCCATAACCTAAAGCATCTCACCCGCTTCCCGCCGATCCGACGGGCCACCAGCCCGCGGAGGCGAACCGGCTTTTTCCGGCCGCAAAGGTTTCCGCTGTACGGGAGGGGCGAGAAAACACAGTCCGATTAGACACAAGGAGGCAGGGTATGGTCAAGGTAGCGGTGTTCGTTCGGCTCGAAGTGAAAAGAGGAAAAGAGGCGGATATGGAAAAGCTCCTGTGCGGCGGTCTCGACATGGCGCTCCAGGAGGAGGCAACCCCCGTTTGGCTCTCCCTTCGCATCGGACCGTCGACGTTCGGGATCTTCGATGCCTTCGTGGACGAGGAAGGCCGGCAGAGCCATCTTTCCGGTCCGATTGCCGCAGCCCTGATGAAGCAGGCCAAGGATCTGCTCAAGGAGCCGCCGGTCATCGAAATGATGGACGTGCTGGCAGCCAAGCTTCCCCGCAAGGCAGCCGA
Organism: Deltaproteobacteria bacterium; assembly: GCA_021372695.1. Next base: position 19,274 of record JAJFTY010000096.1, on the reverse strand, counting down.
GAAGAAGTAGCGCCCTCGCGGACCGGGAACAGGCAAAGTGACGGATGGGGTGCACGTCCGGAACGCTATCGACTCCGCAACAGCGGATGAGAAGCGTATCCGGCTGCACCCTTTTTTTGCGGACTTGATTCCCGACGCCGGGATCGGCTCGGCCGGCTCTTGCGCCCAACCCTCTTGACAGGGAGCGGGAAACGGATTAGAGATCTCTCGCCTGTTACGGCGCATTCTGAATCGACGCCTCGATTGGAGAAAGGCGGGGGCTTTCGAGCCTCCGATGCGAACCCTGGCGATGACGTTCCCGTTCCGCCGCATGTTGAGAAGGCTTTACAGTTCACCTCCGCAGCGCGTTGCCTGGGCCGCTGCCGCGATGTTCCTCGTCCTGGTCATTGGCGGCCCCGCCGCACGCGCTATCACCGTCGACATTGGTCACGCTCCAGTCGAGGTCTACTTCAGCCCGGATGACCGTACGACGGAAGCGATCGTCCGGGAGATCGACCGCTCCCGCTCCGAGATCCTCGTCCAGGCCTACTCCTTTACCTCCGCCCCGATCGCCAAGGCGCTGCTCAAGGCACACAAGAAAGGCGTGAAGGTCCGGGCCATCCTCGACAAGAGCCAGAAGACCCAGAAGTACTCGTCGGCCTCCTTTCTCGTGCACTCCGGCATCCCGACCTATATCGACGCGAAGCATGCCATCGCCCACAACAAGATCATCATCATCGACCGGGAGGTCGTGATCACGGGCTCGTTCAACTTCACCAAGGCAGCCGAGGAGAAGAACGCAGAGAACCTCCTCATCATCCGCTCGAAAGAGCTTGCCCGGCCCTACTGCGAAAACTGGCAGCGCCACCGCGAACACTCCGAGTCATGACCTTCCCCAAGTCCCGAAACTTCCAGCCGGAAACAGCCCGGCGTCTCTTGACAAACCTGGACCGCCTTTATAGGTTAAAAACCATCGAGAGGCTCCCGGATGCGATCGCAAGGTCCTCGACGGAGGATTTCATTCAGAAAAGAGGCGATCGACCTGAGCCATGGGCGGCTTCGGGCCGGCCGATCGCGGCTGCATTGGAGGTCCTGCGAAGCCGATTGAATAGAAGGAAGAAAATTTGACTGTAGAAAGGAAATCTGTGAGATGAAATGGCTCGAAAAAGGTAAACATCTGTTCTCTTTTGCCGTCATCGCCGCGTGCGTCGTATCCCTGTTCCTCTCCGTGGCGATCGTCCAGAAATCGAGCGCCGCTGCGATGTCGATGGTGGCCGACAAGCACAAGGCGATGGGCATGGAATGCAGCGCCTGCCACAAGGAGAGTCCGCCCAAGGACACGCCTCCGGCTTCGGTCTGCATGGGCTGTCACGGCGATGCGGCCGCCATGGCGGCAAAAACCAAGGACAAGAGTCCCAACCCCCATGCTGCTGCGGAACTGAACTGCGCCATGTGCCATAAGGGTCACAAATAGCGATCGTCGGTTTGCTCCCCCCCTGTACAAGCCTCACCCAATCTCGAAAAGCAGGAGCCGCCCGTGGCCGGTAATCCGGTCCCACGGGCGACTCCATTCACCCTGTCCTGCCGAAGTTCCCGGGCTGGGCTAGCAGCCCATGACCTGCCTTCTTCTTCGGTATCGCCTCTTCAGCAGCAGGGCGGTGGCCAGGATCCCCAGAAGCAACATGATGCTCGCCGGCATGCCGGCCTTCAGCGCCAGGACGCTGAAGCCGATTGCCGGCAGCAGTGCGATGCGTACGGCGAGCCTCATCCCCCATCTCACACCTTTCATCACGTCACGCGGCCTCCTCGCGAATCGTTCCCGGGGTGGATCCTTTCACGGGAAGGGATTGCCCCGTAAAAATGATACCCGTCGAGTATTCAAAAGGTAATGGGGGTCGAGGAGGGGTTAAATCGCGGGTTGAAGCTACGGAACGGACATCGGTGATGCGCAATGGCCGCCGATGAATTCGGAAAAACGGGGGCCGGATCGGCCCCCGTTCAATTCTCCGCTACTCCAGGAAGATCCCCCAGAGGATGAGGACCGTGAGGTAGAGCCCGAGCAGCAGACACGCCATGCCGAAAATTCCCGACACGATCTTCAGCAGAATGCTGGGATGTCTGCTTTTCAGGGCATCCAGCTTCCCCTCGGCTTTGAGGCGTTCGTACTGCAGTTGCTTCTGTTCGCTCATCTCCTCCAGGCGGTAGCGTCCCGTGAAGATGATGGGGTCCATCGGGAACTTCGTCGGGATGAAGTGCGTATTGAAGAAATGGACCGTGAAGATGAAGAGCGCGGCCAGGAGAGCCTCTTCGGAGTGGATCAGCGCGGCCACGTTGAGGACCCATCCGGGAACGATCCAGGAGGACCATTCGGGGACCCAGAGCAGCAGCCCCGACCCGCCGATGGCCGTCATCCCCCAGAAAACGGCCAGGAAGTCGAACTTCTCCCAGTAGGTCCAGCGGTCGAACTTCGGCATCTCTCCGCGGTTGAAGAACCAGCGGAACATCCCCACCATGTCCTTCAGGTCCTTCCAGTTCGGACAGAGGGAATCGGGACCGAAGAGGCGCTTCAGCCAGCCCTTCGTCCCCTGGCCCTTGGGGAAGATGAAGCGGAAGGAGAGCCATGCCACGTACAGGAACAGGGCGATCAGCACCGTCGCGGCTGTCCGGTGGAAAATGCCCGCCGAATGCGCCCCGCCCCAGAGGCCGATGAGCGTGCCGGCCCAGGGGGCGGTGGAATACTTGAGCGGAAACGCCGTCATCACCAGCGTCATGAACGAGAGGATGAGGAGCACGTGCATGATCCGCTCCTTCACGGTAAAACGCTGGATGGGCGTAAGCCCTTCGCTTTCCGAAAAATGCTTCTTCGATTCGACGCCCAGCCTTTCCCGCTTGTCCTTTTCCCAGTAGCTCTTCCTCCACCAGAGAACGGTATGGACCCAGAAGAAGACGAAGGTGCCGATCAGAAGGCCGGACATGAAAACAAACGTCCAGAAAAGGGACGGGTAATTCCGCCGGTCATGGTAGTTCGGATGGGCCTTGTAGGTTACGAAACGGGCGTTGAAGCCATGGTGGCAGCGGCCGCAGTTCTTGATCAGATTGCCCGGATGAACGCTGGAACGGGTGTCCGCCTTCGGGAGGATGTTGTGCGAGGTGTGGCAGTCGGCGCATCCCGCGACCCGCGTCGGGTAGCCGATGTTCTGTACCTTGCCGTGATAGGTCTGCTCGTAATACTTCACCATGTCGGCGGAGAGGCCGGCCCGGGCCATCATCGCTTTGTCCGCGTGGCATTTCTTACACTTCTCCGTATAGAATTCGCGCGCCTCGCCGGGATAGGTTTCCAGGGACGTGTGGTAGACCTGGGTCGTGTGGAGGCCGTGGCAGTCGGAGCAGGAGGCCGAATCCTGGTTTCCCTTCAGGACCGCCTCGGCGTGGCCCGAGGCGACGTACTCCTCGTTGGCATGGCACTCCGTGCACTTCTTGATGACGGCCAGTTTGAAGTTCCCATCGGCCTTCTTGAGCGCGTGGATCCCGCGGTGGCAGTCCGTGCAGCGGAAGTCCTCCTGGAGATAGTGGAAGTTCTTCCGGAATTCGGCGGCGATCGTCTGATGGCAGCTCCCGCAGTTCACCGCCGCCGGCGCCGCCTTCCCGGTCATGTGCGCCTGAAGGTCCGTGATGTCGGCGTGACAGCTCGTGCAACTGTCGTTGCCGTGAACCGATCCCATGAACCCGGAGCGGAACACCTCATCGTCATGGCAGTTCGTGCAACCCTGCACCAACGTCGACGCAGGGGAAACCGCTGCGGCCGTCTCCGTTGCGGGCAACAGCCAACACACCGCCAGGACGACGGCCGCCACGATCCGAACCCCAAAGCCCATGCTGCACCTCTTTTCAGCCCTTTCTTGCGAAGCACCCTGATCGATCAGCGGCCGCTACTGACTCTTCTCTATGGAGGCGATGTAGGACTGCCAACCTGCCATCCCTCCGAACAGCGTCTTCACATCGGACACACCCTTCCGGACCAGGTAACAGGCAGCAAGGAAGGAGCGCAACCCCCGGTCGTCCACAACCAGGACCGGCCGGTTCAGCGGAATTTCCGCGTACCGCTCATGGAGGCGGTAGAGGGGAATGTTGACGGCTATGGGAAGGTGCGCCTCCCGGAACCGCTCCTCCCGGCGGATGTCGAGAATCAGCAGATCCCGTTTCTCCAAAAGCCATCGGGCCAGACGATCCGGCTTGATCGATGCCACCGGCAGGCGGGGGATCCGCTCCCGCGAAACGGTTTCGAAGCCCGCCTCTTTCCAGGCGGGAAGGCCCCCCTTGAGGACCGCCACCCGCTCGTATCCCTGCTTGATCGCCAGGGCCGCCGTTTCCGTGCTGCGGTAACACCGGTTGCTCTCGCAGTAAAAGACCAGGAGCTTTTTCTTGTCCGGAAGAAGCTTCGGCGCCCGGGCGGCGAACTCCTCGTCGGCGATGCAGAGAGAGCCGGGAATGCTGTGGTCCCTGCACTCCAGGCGGCTCATCGTATCGATGAGGACGAGATCCTCGCCCTTCTGGAGCATCTGGTTCAGCTCCACCGGGTCCACCATTTTCGGCATCGGTTCCGCCGCCTGCGCGGTCCACCCGGCAAAAAGCACGGACAGCAGGGTCGCGACCCACACCCGATGAAATCTGCTCATGGCCATCTCCTGCTCTCCCTACTGCATCGGGGGAACGCGCGTGATCCCCCACTCGTTCATCTCGGGCAAGGCCTGTGGCGCCTTGAGCTCCGGGTATTTCCTCAGATATTCACGGATATTCACGACCTGGAGCTTCATGAAGAATGAAGCCTCCCTGCCGTGACAATCCAGGCACCCGCCGGGCTTTCCCTTCTGACCCAGGGCCGCCTTCCGTTCGAGGGACACGACGCCGTGGACGACGGGATAGGAATCCGCCGCAATCGGGTTCCTGCCCGCGACAAGCTTTCCATCGACTGCCTCGTAAAGGCGATCCGAAAGGAAGACGACCTTCCGGAAACCCTGGGCCGTCAGGGCGGCGATCATCCTGAGGATATCGCCGTCTGCGAGCACGGAGGGGGTCTTGACCTTCGTACCGTCCGTCCGGACCGGTTCGATGAAGGGGCTTCCCTTCAAACCCCGGAAGGCCCGCTGCACCTGATGAAGCGGAATGGGTCTGACCTCACCGTTTGGCATCCTCTCCCCGAACCACTGGATCCGTTTGGGAAGATGAGGCAGGTAGGCTTCGCCGTACCCCCTTCCTCCCTGCGCGCGCGCGATCCAGGGCTTCCACGGGGCCTTCGCCTGCTCGTAGTCCCCGACCCAGGTCACCGTCGCGAACCCTTCGGCCGTGAAGCCCTGCTCCTGGCCCGCGCTCAAATCGAGCAGGGCCATGCCGCGGGCCGGCCGCGTCGTCGCATGGCAGGCGGTGCAGGTGATGAATGAGGTGTGGAAGACCATGCCCGGGAATTTTTCGGCATGGCGCCGTTCAGGGTCCGGCGCTGTCTTGGGCATCCCGGCACGGGTCGGCCGGTATTGCCCCTCTTTGTGACAGCCGATACAGCTCTTCATCCCCACGCCGTCGAGATCGTTTCGCACGTTCACCTGCGGGTACGACCCTTTGGCGATCTGATGGCGGAGGCGCTCCTCCGCCGTCTTTCCAACCAGCGGATGGCAGTCGGTGCACGAGAGGCCCGCCTTGGCGTGAACATCATGCTGGGCCGCATAGATCCCCCCGGTGTTCTTTCCATCCGGTTCGCCGTGGCACTGGAGACAGTTTCTTGCATCGACAGCCCTGCGAATGATGTCGCCCCTCAGCTTCCCCTCCTCCGTAAAGAGCTTCCGGTCGTTCCAGGCATAGGTCACCAGGGGCCTCGTCGCAAAATTCCAGCTCCCGGCGGAGACCCGGGCGTCGCCGGGGCCCGCGTTGGGGTCGGCATGGGTGAAGACAGCTCCCCGGACTCCGCCGATGCCTGCGCCCGCCGTCGCCGCCCAGCGGTAATTCCGGGCCGCAAGCTGCCCATTGCGAGCCTCCATGCGGTAGCCCGGAAGATGGCAGATCAGGCAGTCCGCTTCGACGACGCCGCTCTCGCGGAAATGGCTCAGACCGTCCGGCGTTGCGCTGGAGCTGAAGTCCCCGTCGAGCGGAATGCGGCCCCCGGCCTCTGCCTGAATGAGATTCCGCGAAAGGTCTGCGCGCCCCTCCGCTGTGCGGCCGAACTCGAGCGGGCCGCCGCCGGGATGGCACCACCCGCACGCGGAAATCTTGATCTTCTTCGCGGGATTGAGTTTCCCGCCGCCGATCCAGTCGTAGGCCGCCAGATCGATTGCCGCCGGCGCCTGATTCGATTTGGCGGCCAGACGTCCCGCGGCGGAGTAGGGAAGCCACCCCCCATACATCCCGGACGAGAGAATCCAGGGGCGTTTCTTGTCGTAGCGGTCGCCCGCCTCGTCGAAACCCATCTGGAAATGGTAGCCCTGCGTGATCGTCGTGTAACCGTGGCAGGTCCCGCAGCTTCGCTTCGGGCTGTAGGGATCGGTACGATTGTCGGCCGCGGTGATCCTCTCCCCCAATTCGTTCCTGAGCCAGATATCCTGGTGGCCACGGTCGGCACTCAGGCCAGGGGCGGGAAACAGAATGACGGAAAAGAGAAGTCCGCCTGTGAGATACGCCAGAGAGGCGAAACCCCTGAAAATCCTTATTCCCAAGGTGCGCGATGATCTCAAGGCACGCACAACCTCCTTCTCACCTGTTTATTTTTCCGGGCACCACAATCAGGCCTTCGTTGGCCTTGGAACCTTTTTCGACGAGCGTCTCCTTCTTCAGGAAACCCGTTCGGTCGACGTGGCAGGCGTCGCAGGAGCGGGTCCGGTCCGTCCGCTTCCGGATGTTGTGGACCGGCGAATTCCAGTAGTTGGGCAGGGCATCGAAATTTTCCATCCGGATCCCGGCCTTGGTGAAGGTGTCCCGCACGGTCGGAACGAGGCGGAGTGTGGTCAGGGTCTTTTTGTCCCGCGGGTCGAGTCCCAGGATGAAGCCCGGCTTGGAAGTAGCGCCCTCCCCCAGGTGGCAGGAGTAACACTGGCGGTATTCGCCCGCGCTGTGGCAGCCGTAGCAGGTCACCTTGTCGCGGTGCGTCGTGTGGGCAATCTTCGTCGTCAGCAGCTTCTCCTGCCCGAGCTTGTCATGGCAGTTGATGCAGGCCGGCCGCTCCTTCACCTCCTGCCTGGCGGCATGGGCGATCCCGTCTCCGTGCATTTCACCCTTCTTGTGGCAATCCATGCACATCATCCCCTTCTCGTAATGGACATCGGGATGGACGTTCTGTTCACCCGGGCATTCCGGCGAGACGCGGCCCCCGTGGCAGAAAGCACAGGTTTTCCCCTCCTCCTTCTTCACGAACTTGTGGCCGTTGACGAGGCCGATGCTGATTCCGCCGACAGGGGGACCTTTCACATGGCCATCCCCGCAGGAGGCATGGCAGCTCCGGCACGACGCCTCGAACACCTTCTCGTCGAACTGCCTGGCCTCGGCAGCCGAGAAGCGGGGACGGACGCCGTTCTTCAGACCGGCGGTGGTGAAGTGAAGCGACTTGCTGTACTTTTCCGTGATCTCCTTGTGGCAGCGGGCACAGGTCGCCAGATCGTCCGACGGACGCTTGACGAGCCCCGTATGGGCCTTGTCCCGGGAAACAACGGTGTCGTCCCCCTTGTGGCAGAAGGTGCAGCCCATCCGGAAATGGAGATCCTTTTCCAGAAGCGCTTTGTCGATGAGAAACCCCTTGTACATCTCTTCCGCCCTGACCGGCGGAGGCGCTCCTGCTCACCCTTCCGCCCGGCCGCTCTCGATCTTCGGCGGTTTGTGGAGGGCTTTCATCATCGCGTCGTTCGTGTGGCAGGTCAGACAACTGCTCTTCGTCGCAGCGGCGGACAGGGGAAATGTCTGCCAAAGAACCAATAAAAGAACCGCGATGGCCCCGAAAATAATCCGTTTCATACGCAGCCTCCAACCCCGATAAACCGCAATCAGGGCCAGCTTTCAATCAGGGGGACGTGGCACAGCCGTGGAGCCCTTTCACGCAATCGTCGGTGATTCGTGCGTCACCCGGACCCGGCCCCAAAATCCTGCCGATCTCTCCCGGGCTCCGGGCAGCCCGCAAAAATTGTCCATATACTATCTCACCGGACTGCCACAGGCCACCCTTATTTTTCATCTCCCCGGCGCCCTCGGAGGCATGGCCCGTTGAACCTGACGACCGGCATTTGCCCATCAATCGGCGCTGAAGAAGGGGCATTCAATCCATGGGCTTCCGCAACGGGCTCCGGAGGATCATCGATCCGCAAGTCGGGGGAAAAACCCTTTTTCACCCGCATACCCCGCAGATGGTCACGGGGTATGCGAGCGTCGACGGATTCAGACGGGATTCACCGGCCCGGAAAAGAAGGCCTGCATGACACCGGCCACAGTCCGGAAAAAATTCGTCCTGGCGTGAGCCCCGAGTCTTTCGGACAGCGAGAGGGCAAAACCGCACAGATGCTCTTCCAGGACCTTTTTCTGAAGCTCGATGGCGTAGTCCTCGATCTTCCGGTCACCCGACCTGATCGCTTCCGCCTGTTTGAAGTTGAGAAAAGAGAGAAATTCCAATTCAACGGCGATATGATCGGGGGGAAGGGTAAAGGCCTCCTCCATCTTGAGTCCCGCGTCGTAATAGAGGCGGGCGATCCGGAAGGTGGACTCGTCGTAGAGCTTTCCCTCTTTGTACACGGATTCGAAGAGATACACCAAGCGGGGTTTCGAGGCAAAGCACATCCGTGTATAGTCCTTCTCGATCTCCAGAAGAAGGGCTGCCGGGTCGATACCCGGATCACCGTATTCCTGCCGGAGAGACTGCAGGCCGGCCGTCAGGCCGCCCATGCCGAGCGCATCCAGGGCTTCGAGGGACTTGTCTGCAAAATCTCCCCGGACAAGGCTCTCGACAAGCGCGTTGTCGGGATAATTAAGGGCATGGGCCAAGAGTGCACAGAGGGACATCCGTGCCTCTGACCGGTTGAGTCTTTCTTCTGATTCATTCATAGTCACTGTATACTACCTCTACCTTGCAAGCTTACAAGAAAAGAAAAACAAGGGCGGATGAAACGTCTCATTCCATCCGCCCTCCATCTTTCCAAAGTCAGGCAGTTCACGCTTTAGATGAACGGCCTTTTTCTTCTGCTTTCTTCACCCGCCCCTTCCGTTCGTCGAATTTCTTCAATCCCCCGAAGGCCACGGCGGCAATCGCCGGCAGGGCCAGGGAATCACCGAGAAAAGCGCTCTTTTTGTCTTTCCCGGGGACCTTCGGATAGCCGGCGACCACCGGATCGGTCTTTGCCAGAACAAACAGGTGGGTACCGCCGTTCTCCGTCACCCCGTAAAGCACGAGTTTGTCCTTGGCAGCCATGGCCTTTGCCTTGGCCAGGATCTCCTGGTATTCGCCGAACTGCAGCGCACCGGTCGGACAGACCTCCACGCAGGAGGGCACCTTACCCTCGCTGGTCTTGTGGGCGCACATGCTGCACTTGACGATTTTTTTGGTAGCCTCGTCAAACTGGGGCACGTGGAACTTGCAGGATCGGACACAGGTCTTGCAGCCGATGCAGGTCTTGGCGTTGTAGAGGACCGGCCCGTACTCCGACTTGGTCAGGGCCTTGACCGGACAGTTGGCGACGCAGTCGGGCTCCAGGCAATGCATGCACCGCTTCTGGTAGAGGCCGTCGTCGTTGATCTGAACGAAGGTCCTGAAGAGACCTTTCGCCGCCTGATCGTGATAATGAAACTCCTGGATGCACCGGTAGGCGCAGGAGTTGCAGCCCGTGCAATACGTATTATCCAGCAATATCGCATATTCCTTCATGATTCATCACCTCACTAGATCTTTTTGATGCTGACAAAGACGTCTTCAACCCAACCCATGCCTAGCGGATCGTGCTTCTTGGCAATGGCCGGATCCTTCTGCGGGATGAGATCGCCGTCCCGGTAGCCGAAATTGGCGGCCACCTTCAGGTTCTTGGCCCTGTGGCCGATCCCGTGGAAGAGCAGGACGCAATCCTTCCTGGTGACGCGCGTCGTCAGGTGGACCTTGGCCTTCTGAGGCCGGGGAAGGTCCTTCATGTAATTCGGATCATTCTCCAGGATCACCTGATCCCCATCCTTGAGGCCCAGCGCCTTTCCCGCCTCGGGGTTAACCCATACCGTTTCCATGTGATTCCGGACGGTGATCTCCCTCATGACGGGGTTGTTGATGAAGTTGGGATCGGCATGCATGTGCCAGGGGGCACGGGTGACGAGCAGGGAGAATTTGAAATCCCCCGTGGATTCATGCCAACGGGTTGCCCAGGTCGGCAGCGGTTCATGGCCGACCTCGGCAAACTCGTCGATGTACATCCGGACCCTCCCATTGGGCCGGCCATAGCCGATCTGCTCGATCTGCTTGTAGTTCTGGTAAGGCGTCTTGTCGATCCAGAAACCACCCTTCTTCATGAAATCGGCACTGTTTTCCGCGATCCCCAGCTTCTTGACCGCCACATCACCGACATTCGTGGGGATCATCTTCTTGGGATCGCCGCTCCCGTCGGTGGTCCAGTATTTAGGGGCCATGGCCATGCCGATCTTGGCGGCGAATCCCCCCCAGCCGATCTGGTCGCTCGGCGACTTCTGGACCGGGGTACCACCGACGATGCAGGGGAACTTCGGGTAGTAGAGGCGCAGATCCATCTTGGCCTCCTCAAACTGGTGGGGCGCCGGGATGACGTAATCGCAGAAGTAGCCCAGGTCGTCCAGGTAGAGGTTCCAGTCCACGACCAGCTGCATCTTGTCCATCGCCTTCTCCATCATCTGGGACTGGATCATGGAGAAGAGGCCCCGGTGGGGGTTCCGGAAGAAGACCGCCTTGGCCCGGTTGGTCTTGTAGAGTCCCCACCCGACCATGCCGTAATGGCCAGGCGCCGAGAAATCCTTCTTTCGGTAGATTTTGTCCGTTACCGGGAATTCGTTACGGAAGTCGACCGGCTGGGCCGGCTGCTCCGGATAGGGCACCGCAGGCGGTGCGATCTCATCGATCCACGGTATCTTGACGTCGTGCAGGAGGAGGACACCGCCTTCGTGATCGATGGACCCGACCAGGGAGTTGAGGATGTTGATCGCATGGCGAAGCCGCCAGCTATTGGCATAATTGGGCCCCGCCGCGTCGCGTTTGTACGTGGGGATGAGCGCCTGGGGCGCCGCGGCGGCGAAATCCAGAGCGATCTTCGTGATGGCTTTGGCGGGAACGTCGCTGAGCTTGGCGGCCCACTCGGGCGTGTAGGTCTTCGTCGTTTCGGTCAGGATCTGCAGAACCGGTTTGGCCGTGATCTGCTTCCCGTCCAGGCTGACCTTGAAGGAACCGCCGCCCAGGGCCGGTGCGTCGCACTCGTCGATCACCTCGGCCTTCTTGTGCTTGGTGCACCACGCCAAGAACTTGCCGTCCGCGGTCTTCAGCGCCGCGCGGCGTTTCTCATCGATCAGGGCAGCACCGTCCGAATGCTGTTTCACGAAATCGGCGTTGTACTTCTTGCCCGCCAGGATCACGTTGATCATGGCCAGGGCCACCGCCAAGTCCGTTCCCGGCTTGATGGCATAATATTCACTGGCATAACCATCCGTCATGGGAGTCCTGACGGGGTTGAACATGACGATCTTGCAGCCGTTCCTTTTCCCCTTGGCCCAGTGGTTGAGCATTCCCGCTTTCCCGCACTTGGAGAAGGAGTCGAAGCCGAACCAGACCTGGTACTTGGCGTTGTCGAAGTCATACCCGCAGACATGGTGGCTGGGGGTATAGCAGCTGGAATAGAACTTGTTGGGCGGGTTGGTCAATGTCAGACAGTTGATGTAGTAATGGGTGCCGAAGCACTCCGTCCGCTGATCGCTCCGGGTGGCGCCGATGGACTGGCAAAGTCGGTTCGAGTAAGGATCCCCGGGGGAGGCGAACAGGATCTCCTCAGGCTTCAGCTTTTTCAGACCAGCAATGACTTCGTCCACCGCGTCGGCCGTCTTCATCGTGACCCATCCCGGATCCTCATCGGTCCCCTTCTTGGGGTTGGTCCGCTTCAGGGAAACCATCAACCGGTCGGGATCATACAAGGAGTCGACGAATCCCATCCCCTTGATGCAGAACTTCCCGTTCGAAACGGGATCCTCCGGTCTCCCCTCCAGGGTGATCGCCCGTTCAACCCCGGTCGCGGGATCGACGCCGATAACCACATTGTAGGCACAGTCCGCCTCGCAGGCCCGTGCACAGACCTGAGGGATCTTTTTGGTGATCCGGTAGGGGAGCTGCTCCTGCGGATGGTCGCCGAACGCCCATGCCGACCTCAGATTCCGGAAGGGAAAAGAGGTCACTGACAGGGCGACGCCGGTCGCACCCGCCACCTGCAGAAATCGTCTTCTTGAAACACCGCTTTTATTTGCCATTTTCCACACCTCGTCTCTTTTGAAAATGATCGTTCATGACACCGACTGGTCCAGCTCGCCAGCCATTTGACCTTCTCGGGTACGGAAGCCGGCGTGGCCGTCTGCTTCCGTATCGGCACAATCCCTTACGGGCAGTCATCCTAACGGCCAGTTGGAATTCGGGACAATAAGGTGAAGACCCCATTTCGCAGCTGGGTTATACGTATTCTTGGAGCCGGATCGGGATATCGTCACCCGACCCGCTCCCCGGCTCCCTCCCGGCAAAGAGGGAAACCCTGGATGGAGTGTTTCTTTTCATCCTTTACTCGCCAAGGAAGGCATGATACACAGGCCCACAGAGCCCGCCATGAAGGTGGATATCATCCTAAATTCGGCGACATCGGCGTCCTGAAACTGATGGGAAAAGATGGTCCGATGGGAACGGGGCAGGGCCGTACCACAGCATCAAAAGAGGAAATCGTGAAAAAGAAAAGAATCGTCATCGCCGAGGACCATACCATCCTGCGGGAGGGCTTGAAAGCCCTCCTTTCGCCCGATCCCAGGATCGAGATCGTCGGAGAGGCTCAGGACGGACTGGAGGCCATCCACCGGGCCCGGGAGCTGATGCCGGACATGATCCTGATGGATCTGACGATGCCCCGGATGAACGGGATGGAGGCGATCCGGGAGATCAAACGGGATCACCCCGACACCCGGGTTCTGGTCCTGACGGTTCACAAGACGGAGGAGTATGTCCTGGCAAGCCTCCGGGCCGGAGCTGACGGCTATGTCCTGAAGGAATCGTCCCACGCGGAACTCGTCATGGCCGTGCACAACGTCCTCGACGGCAAGCGTTACCTGAGTCCGGGCATTTCCGAAAAAGTGATCCAGGGTTATCTGGACGCGAAGAAGACGGCCGGCGCCCCCCGGTCGGCCCTGGACACCCTCACCCAAAGGGAAAGAGAGATCCTCAAGCTGATTGCCGAGAATTACCGGAACAGGGAAATCGCCGACTGTCTGTGCATCAGCGTCAAGACTGTGGAGAAACACCGGGACAATCTCATGAAAAAACTCGATCTGCACAGCGCAGCGGCCCTGACGGCCTTCGCCATCGAGCATGGCCTGACAGCGGGATAAAAAATCAGGTCCGCCACCTGGCCCGGATCGCAGTCCCCCGGCCCGGTCTCGACTCGATCGAGAAAACCCCTTCCGAGAGCTCGACCCGCTCACGCATGCTTGCAAGCCCCAGACCCCGGGTCAGACCGTCCTTGACCAGCGCCGCTTCGACGTCGAATCCACTCCCGTTGTCCCGAACCGACAGTTCAAGCTCTCCGGAGACCCGGCGCACACGGATCAGGATCCTCTGCGCCCGGCTGTGTTTGGCCGCATTGTTCAGGGCTTCCTGGAAGACACGGTAGATGACGATCTTCAAAGGATCGGGAATGTCCACCTCCTCGACACGGATCTGTTTTTCGATGTCGATTCCGCCATAGACCTTTTTGAATTCCCGGCAGAACCAGGAGATCGTCGCCAGAACGCCCAGATCGTCCAGGCTCGATGGACGCAAATCCATGGAGATTTTGCGCACCTCCTCGATGGCCTGCTGGATCAGCGGAATCCCGGCCGTAAGGGATTTCACGCCCTCATCCCGGCTGCCCGTCATCATTAGATTCAGACTGCCTTCGGCATTGAATTTGATCGTGCTGAGGTACTGGCCGATGCTGTCGTGAAGCTCCAACGCGATCCGTTTGCGGATCGTCTCCTCGGCATTGAAAAGCTGGGAAGAGAGGATTTTCAGGTTCCGCTCCGATTTGCGAAGCTCGTCCTGGGCCGCCTTGGCCTCCGTGATATCGTCCATGTGGCACATGATCAGGTTCGGCGGAATATAGGCGGAGGTCATCACGATCGTTTTTTCGGAGCCGGTCGTGAACATCCGGTAGCGCATTTCCCTTCTTACGATGATTCTGTCTGTGACGCATCGTCGGAAATCCAGGAGAATGTCCGGCCGACCCGCGTAGATGTCTCCGGCGGATCTTCCGACATACCCGACGATCAGCCCGTCGGTAAACTCCTCCATGGCCATGTTGTAATCCATGAGGTGATAATCCTCCCCGTGGATTCTCCAGGTAATGGTGGGAACGGGCATGCACAAGTACTGGCTCTTCAGGCGCTGCTCGCTCTCGCGGAGGGCGTCCAGCGCCGTCTCCCGATCCGTGATATCCCGCAGGTGGATCAGAATCAGGTTGGGGGGCATGTAAACATAGGTACTGGCAATGTTCCTCTCTTCCCCGGTCGTGAACATCCGGTACGGCATCTTCCTTTTGAGGACAGTCTGCCGCTTGAGGCAGCCCCACAGGTCCTCCAGGATATCAGGCCTGTCCCGGTAGATCTCGCTCGCCTTTTTGCCGATGAAGTCGCTGATGGCCACGTTTGTAAAATCCTCCGTGGCCATGTTGCAGCCGACCATGACGAAATCGCCATCCAGGAACTGCCAGGTGACCGTATAAACGGGGATGTCCTGATCCTTCTTCTGGGGGAGATTCTCCTCGCCCTCAACTCGTGAGGCTTTCCTGATGAAGAGATTTCGGACGCAGACAAGGATGTGCCGCTTGCGCCGGATACGGATCAGCTGCGTGCTGATCCGGGCCGGGAAGATCTGACCGTCTTTCCTCCTGCCGCTCCTCCACACGAAGGCCCCGCCGGTCGTTGCCTCTTCCGCCATGACGTTGGGAAAGATTTCTGCAAGCTGCTCCGGGAGAAGATCGGTCAGCCGCCTCTTCAGGATCTCCCTGCGGGAGTATCCGTAAAGCCTGCAGGCCGCCTGATTGCACTCGCAGATAAGTCCGTCCTCCGTTCCCAGCAGGAATGCGTCCTCCGACGCCTCGAAAACGGCACGGTGGATCTCCCGGGCGTCATCCCCTTTTCCATGTGGCCTTGGTATTCTTGCAGGAGCTTTCATGATGACATGGTTCTCTTCTGATCGACCGGAAGCGCCGGAGGTCGACCGCTGCACGGGCCCCGCCGGCGGAGATGGATCGCTCAACGGTCCGCCATCGGGACTTCCCTTACATGACAGACATGATCTTTGTCAATCGGGTGAGCAAAACAAGGTGAGCAAACATTCCGGAGATTTTGAGCCGGCCCGCGAAGAGATGGGCCAGGACCCGCCGGCCCGCCTCGTCAAAGTACCAGGGGAGCCCGCCGACGATCCTGAGCGCATTGAGATCCATGACCCGGTCGGAGGTCGTCCGGATGACGATCTCCGGAGAACCGTCAATTCCCTCCGTGATCCGGAGTTTTCCAGCCGCAAAGGCCAGGGTCACCGCCGCTTCGATGTCCTGAAGCTCGATCCCCACACTGCCCCGCATCCTCTCGAAAACGGCCCGCTTCTCCGGACGCTGTGTCAGGTTCGCCGTCAGCAGATCCGCGAGGATCCCGGCAAAGGGAAGCTCCGTGGCCCGATTTTCGATGAATCCCGTTTCCATGGTCTCCCCCCCTTGAAATGGACCAGCCGAGCCGCTCCCTACGTCGCCCGTCGTGAAAAGACAGGCAAGGCCAACGCGCCTGAGGATCGCATCCCGGGGGCGCGCATTGGAGGTTTTTCGGGCACCATGCCTCCCGCAGCGAAGCGTCCGCAAAGACGTTGTCTGAGCGCGAAGCGCGTGGTTCGACAAGCTCACCATGACAGAAAGGCGCCATAGCCTGTCCTGAGCCTGCCGAAGGACAGGGTCGAAAAAGATCCAGCGCGCGGAGGGATCGCGATCCCTGAAGGCGCCGACAATGTAAGACGCAAGCCCCGTTCGCGGCTCAGAACGCCGCGCGGTAGACGGAAAGAACCTCCCCTTCGTCCATAACCATCCGCGGGTTGTTGACGATCGCCCCGTCGGAGAGGCTGAGCGCCGCTGCCTTGACCAGGTTCTCATCCTTCGCCCCCGTCTCCGAAAGCCGAACCGGATGGCCGATCCGCCGGAGGAAGTCGCCCATCTCGGCGACCGCCGCTCCGGCAGCCGCGGGCTCATCCATCCCCTTTTCCCGGACTCCCAGCGCCTCGGCCGCCATCGCATATCCTTCCGCTGCCTCGTCGCGGTTGAATGCCATGACGTGGGGAAGGAGAATTCCGTTCGCGATCCCGTGCGGCACACGGGCGACGGCGCCGAGGGAGTGGGCCATCGCATGGACGAGACCGACCATCGCATTCCCGAAGGCCCAGCCCGCCATGGTCGCGGCGAGCTGCACCTGGCCGCGCGCCGCCAGGTCTGCGCCGTTCTGTGCGCAGACCGGAAGGTAGCGGTGGAGCAGGCGGATCGCCTGCATCGCGAGCCCGTCCGCGATCGGTTCGCGCTGCACCGACTGGAGCGCCTCGACCGCGTGGGTCATCGCGTCCATGCCGGTCGAGACCGTCAGCAGATGCGGAAGCTTCTCCGTCATCTTCGGGTCGAGGATCGCGATCCGCGGCGTGTTGAAATACTCCACGATCAGGATCTTCTGCCCCTTGTGCTCGTCGAGGATGACCGCCATGCAGGTCACCTCGCTTCCCGTCCCGGCCGTGGTCGGGATGACGATGTGGGGCGTCTGCGGCCGGGTGAGGAGTTGGATCCCCTCGAAGTTCTCGAGGCTTCCCCCTTCGGTGAGCAGAATACAGATGCCCTTCCCGGTGTCGATGACGCTGCCGCCGCCGACGCTGACGACGCAGTCCGCCCCTTTCTCCCGGGCGAAAGCGGCGGCGCGGTTCACGACCCCGACGCCCGTGTCCTGGGGCACCTCGCTCCAGAGCCCTGCGTATCGATCCCCCAGGGCCTTGATCACCCCATCGACCAGCCCCGCCTTGATCACCCCGGGATCAGCCACCACCAGGGCCCGGTTGCAGCCGAGACCGGCCATCTCCATCCCGACGTCGCGCGCGGTGCCGGCGCCAAAGACGATTTTCGTCGAACCGAAATAGACAAACGACAGATCGCGATCGTAACCCATGGATGCCTCCTAAGACTCACGCCTCGTCCGGCCAGATGGTCTCCATTCCGCAGAGCAGATCGATCACCTTGTTCACGGTCTTGATGTTCCGGACCACGTAGGTCAGGTCGCCCTTGAGCTTCAGCTTCCCCTGCATGAGGGCCTTGGTGGAATCGACCTCCTTCCTGGCCACCTGTTTCCAGCGGGCGTAGTCGCCCGACATGACGAATCTGGCGCTCTCCACCTTCGCTTTGTCGCAAAGGGCGATTTCCAGAACGTCGCCGTGCCAGAAATCCATGAAGATGTAGACCGGCTCCGGGATCCCCTTCTCCGGATCGGGGTTCATGATGATCGAGACGCTCCCCTCCCAGTTCTTCGCGATCTCGCGGTACTCCGCGGATGTTGCAATCTTCTCCTTCCACGCATCGAGCCACTCCTGTGTCATCGCCTTATATGCCGCCATGATTTCCTCCTTAGAAAGATGATTCGTTATCGGGGGTATAGCTTCGCCCGGAGTTCTTCCAGGCCCAGTTCCATCAGTTTTTCCTCCTTCGGGAACCCCCGCTCATCGAGCCCCCGGAGCTTGTAATACTCGCCTTTGAGCCTCTCCACGTCCGGAACCGAACCTGCCCCGGCCCCCTCCAGAAGCGGTGTCATGATCCGCTTCGGCAGCACGTCGTCCTTCGCCGTGATTCCCAGGAGGTTGTTGATCCCCCGCTTCAGGGTCCAGTCCCGGGCGCCCGCCGCCATCAGTCCGGCGAAGTCGAGGCCGAACCCCGTGATCGCGTTGAAGGCGTCCCGGATCGTCTCCGGCTTCAGGATGTCGGTGAGGTAATGGCAGATCGAAAGCGAGTTGCCGAGGATGCCGTAGTTCTCCGAATGGAAGACGAGCTCCGCCTTCCCCTCGCTCGTCGTTCCCTTGTAGTCGTCCTTCATGGGGAAAAGCTGCGGCCAGGAGGCCATCCCCTGTTCGGTGGCGAGAACCGCGTGCTGGAGGTGGCAGCCCCCCCGGTTGGACATCATGTAGGCGAGCCCCATACCGTGAAAGCCCCGCGGGTCGTGCATCGGCAGGTCGAGCCCCTTGACGTGGACCACCGCGTCGACGGCGTCACCACCAATCTTTTGCGCCGCAGCCAGGCTTCCCCGGGCGAGCAGATCGCCGAAACCTTCACGGCGGGCGATCCGCGGCAGGAGCGCAAGGACCGTCTCCATGTTTCCCCACGCGAGGTCGAGGCCGTCGGTCTCTTTCAGGGTCAGGGTCCCCTTTTCGAAGAGCTCCATCCCCCAGGCGATCGCCGCGCCGCAACTGATCGTGTCCATCCCGAGGCGGTTGCAGAGCTCGTTGGCCTTGATCACCCCGGCCAGATTCCGGTTCATGATCATCGTCCCGAAGGTGCCGCAGGTCTCGTACTCCGGACCCGGCCCCTCCTCGGTCTGAAAAGGGCCGTCCGGGACGCGGACCACGCGCTTGCAGGCGACCGGACAGTTGGCGCAGGCGTGGGCGCGGGTGAGGTAGGTCTCGGAGAGGGTCGGGCCGCTCAACGCCGAAGAGAGGTCGAAATCCTCGCCCACGGACCAGTTCTTGACCGGCACGTCCCCGTTGATCATGCCGATGTCCATGTTCGCGTCGGAGCCCATCGCGTGGAGGGAGTTGGCCAGGGCCGAATCCTTGATCTCCAGGATCGCCTGCTTCTGTGCCTCGCGGTAGCGGACGTCGTCGGCCTTGGTCAGCTTTCCCTCGCCCCGGACGGCGATCGCCTTCAGCCGCTTCGCTCCCATCACGGCCCCGAGGCCCGTCCGTCCCACAAAGTGCCCCTTGTCGTTTCCGATCGCGGCAAAGCGGACGAGATTCTCTCCGGCCGGACCGATGGCCAGCACCTTGATCCCCG
>JAJFTY010000084.1 GCA_021372695.1 Deltaproteobacteria bacterium | reverse complement strand
AGAAATTGCATCAGGCTTCCCAACCCCTGGATGAAAATGGCGGCGCCGAGCATGACGAAGAAATTCATCGCCGTCAACGCCGTGGCAACCATCGTAGACGGCATCAACTCCTTGACGTGGGTATAGAGGACGCCGCCTGAGCTGCCGAAGAAACCGAAAAACGTAAAAAGGGCCGCAAGGACGACAACGGTTGTCCCCGCCGGAAGACAGGCAATGGCAAAAAGGGATCCCGACAGTCCCCACAGGGCAATCACCATGATCCATTTACGCGTTTGAAGCACCTTGTCGGAGAGAAACCCGCAGACTGGCCCCCCGAGGATCAAGGCCAAATTGAAAAGGAAAAGGATGTTGCCTGCTACCAACGGAGAACATCCCATCACGTTGATCAGGTAAGGCCCCGCCCACAGGCTTTGAACGGCTCCATAAATGCCGTAACGCAGGAACCCGGCCGCGGAAATGAGCCAGAAATCCTTTTTGCGCACGATCACGTGAAGAACATCGGCGGTTTGACGCAGCCGGCTGCCTTCCCGCTGTGGAGCAGGCGGGCTGTGTCCGTCACCTGCGGGTTTTCCCCGCATGACAAGATAGAGCAACCCGGTGAGCAGAAGGTGGGAAAAGGCAATCAGGGCGAAGGTGCTCCGCCAGCCGATACTCTGCGTTGACAGGACGAGAGGGGACGTCGAAGCAAGGGTGCCGAGGCTCCCGATGGAGATGACGGTTGCGGACAGGGTTGCAAAATGCGCCGGCCCGAACCAGATCGTGAAGACCTTGAATGTACCGATGAGACTGCATGCCATGCCGACACCCATGAGCAGCCTACCGAGAACGAGCAGGTGCGCGGATTCCGCCCAGGCAAACATCAGGACCCCGACAAACGCCAGCAGATAGGACCAGGGCATGGCTTTTTCCGGTCCCGCATGGTCGAGGACAATCCCCATGGGAATCTGAATGAGCGCATACGCATAGAAGAAGGCTGCCGATATCAGGCTGAGACTTGAAACGTCGAGAGAAAGATCCGTCATCAGGTCAGGTGCAATGACGGTAACGGAGGACCGGTAGAACATCGAAAGCAGATAGAGAAGCGATGTGACCGAAAAAATGATCCAGCGGTTGGACAACACGCGGCGGAACGATTCAAGGCTGAAAGCGGGCATGGGGGTGTTCCTGCAGCGCGGTTTCTAGCGGATCCGGTGGGGCTTGACGGATTTGATGCCGCGGTAGTGGATCTCGCAGGTCACGGGGACGGAGCCCGAGACGGCCTTGACTTCCCGGTCGATCGCCTTGTGCTCCCGGATGCTCCGGGCTACGCCTCGCAGCAGGATGCCCTCGCCCCGGGGCTCCACCTCCAGGGTCGGGATGAGGAACTCGGGGTTGGTCGCCACGGCGGCCTTGATCCGCGCGGCCAGGGCACGCATCTCCAGTTGCCGCTGCGCCTCCGGGGATTTGATCCGATCCTTGGCGGCCAGCAGGTTGCGCACGATCTCGAGGATCTCCTCCATCGCCCGCTCGCCCGTGTCGAACTTGATCTCGTAAGCCTCCGGGTCGTCCCACTTCTTCCCGTAGAGCTGGCGCACCACCGAGGCGATCTCCCAGTCGGCTTGGCGCACCAGCAGCTTCGCCGTGTCACGGCTGATGTTTTCCTTCGACATCATCCGCTCGATCCGCTTCTCCGCGGGGGCCACCACGCGGATCCGCAGGGCGTGCGGGATGCCCTGCAGCAGGTAGCTGGCCCCCCGGGTC
>JAJFTY010000058.1 GCA_021372695.1 Deltaproteobacteria bacterium | reverse complement strand
TCGCGGCGCTTACGGAAAGGGAATCATGAAGTTTTCACAGACACCGCTCCACCGCGGATACACGAATCGGATTCTGACCATCGACCTCAAAAGCGGCGAGATCCAGGCCCCCGCGATCGCCCCTGAGGTCCGGGATTATTTTATCGGCGGCCGGGCGCTCGGGCTCTATCTCCTCCACAAAGAAGTGCGGAACGGAACAGGACCAGGCGATCCGGAGAATCCGCTGATCATCGCCCCGGGCCCGCTCGCCGGCATCCCCCAATTTCCGGGCACGAGCAAGTGCATGGCCATCTCCCTTTCGCCGCTCACGGGCATCCCGGGCGTCTCCAACTTCGGCGGCCATTTCGGCGCCTACCTCAAATATGCCGGTTTTGACGCGCTCAGAGTCACCGGGAAATCCGCCAGGAGCGTCATGATCGTCATCGACGCCTTCCGCGGGGAGGTCTATCTCACGGATGCGCCTGCGATCGACCGTGTCTTCGACCTGGAGCGGGAGATCATCGACCGCTTCCTCCGCGAGGGGCGCGACAGGAAAGAGATCGTCTTTCTGACGACGGGCGCCGGCGCAGCCCGGACGACCTTCGGCTGCATCAACAGCCATTACTTCGACCCGGCCAAACCGGTCGACGGCGCCAAGGGAATTTTCCGGACCAAGCAGGCCGGGCGGACGGGCCTGGGCACGATCATGAGGGACAAGCAGATCGGGGCCGTCGTGATCCTGGCAAAATATCCGCACGGCGAAAACCCCTACGGCGCGGCCGACTGGGAGAAGGTGAAGCGGGCGGGGCAGAAGCTGGGCGAGGTGGTCAGGGTGAACGACCCGAAATCACTCCAGATGTATCTCAGGGGCTCCGCCGGCCTCGTCAATTTCATGAACAAACCGGAGTACAAATCCCTGCCTGTCAGGAACTACCAGTTTGGCACGGATCCCGAGGCAGGCAAGATCAGCGGGGACTTCTACGCAGATCATCTTTTCGACCACCGGGGGATGGACGGCTGTTTCCCGGGCTGCAATCTGCGCTGCACCAAGGGCGGCTGGGTGACGCTCACCTCCGGCGCGGACAAGGGCCGCCACGTCTGGGTGGACGGCCCCGAGTACGAGACGGCCGCCGCTTTCGGCTCCAACCTGGGCATCTGGAACCCGAACTTCATCATGGAGGCCAACTGGCATTGCGACAACTACGGGATCGACACGATCACCGTGGCGGTCACCGCCGCCTTCCTGATGGAATGCTCCCAGCGGGGCTATCTGACCGCCGCCGATACGGACGGACTGGAGTTGAGCTGGGGCAATGAAGGGGCGGTCCTCCAGTTCATGCACCGCCTTGCCGAGGGGGGCACGGAATTTTCCGTCACGGCCGGAAAGGGAATGCTGGCGCTCATCGACTGGGTCTGCGACCGCTATGTACAGAGGACAGGCCAGGACGATCCCCACGAGAAGCTCTCGCTCTTTGCGATGCAGACCAAAGGGCTCCCCTTTTCCCTCTACCGGACCCACCGGTCGCTCTCCATGCAGGGCTCCTACGCCGCGGCAAGTGACATCGGGGCGCACCATGCCGCTGCCTGGCTGATCAAGATCGATCTCCTGGGCGCATTTCCCACCATGGAGCAGAAGGCGCAGGCGCTCGTCATGTACCCGCGGGTCCGTCTGGGGAACGACAATCTCGGGCTCTGCAAGCTCCCGTGGGTCGACGTCTTCAACCCCGCATCCGCCGAGATGAAGAATACGGACATCTACATCAATCCGGCATCCCAGGAGCTTTACGCGGACTTCTACAACGGCATGCTGGGGACGAAGATGACCTGGCAGGAGATCTTCGCGCAGACCGATCGGGACATCAACCTCCAGCGGGTCATGAACGTCATGGTCTACGGAAAGGATACCGGCCGGCAGGACCGGATTCCGGACCGCGCCATCGGCCCGACCGAAGATGCGCTCTACGATGCGGAGCAGGCGGAAAACGATCAGGAGCTGGCCGACTCTCTGGGGAAGCCGCTCGGGGAAATCCAGGCGATGCCCGTGTCGGAAAAGCGGGAAAGCCTGATGCAGAGAAGAAGGGAGCGGCTTCGCGAGCTGATCCAGGTCTACTACCGCGTGCGCGGATGGAATGAAGAGGGGGTCCCGACCCCAAAGACGCTGAAGCGGATCGGCCTCTGGGAATTCCTGAACCAGGAGGCGCAAGCCAGGATCCTGGAGATGAACGCGTGAGGCTCCATTTCCCCCAAAAAACGAGAAAAGGAGGGTTCGTCATGGTGGAGAAGAAGGTCGTTCAAGTCGGAAAGAAGCTGAAAGACTTCAAGCTCAAGGACCATAACGGCAAGGATTTCGTCCTGGCGGACTGCAAGGGGAAGAAGGTTCTCCTCTCCTTCCACCCGCTCGCCTGGACCCCCGTCTGCGCCCAGCAGATGAAATCCCTGGAAAAGAACAGGAAGGCGTTGGACAAGCTCAACGCCGTGGCCGTGGGCCTGAGCATCGATACCGTTCCCTGCCAGGCGGCCTGGGCCAGGAGCCTGAAGATCAAGAACACGCGGCTCCTCTCCGATTTCTGGCCCCACGGCGGGTTCGCCAAATCCCTTGGCATCCTGCGTCCCGACGGCATTTCGGAGCGGGCCAACATCATCGTCGATGAGGCGGGCAAGGTGATATTCATCAAGGTATACCCGATCAGGCAGCTCCCCGACATGAAGGAAATTCTGGCCGCGCTCAAGGGCTGAAGAGGGTAAGGAGAGTCCCCAAATGCGTTTCGAGAGAAGCTGGCACAAGAGCTATGCCCCCGGCGTGCCCCGGGATCCGGCGTTCGAAAAGATCACGATGCCGGAGTTCCTGACCCGGACGGCACAGCGTTTCCCGAGCCGCACGGCCCTGGTCTTCATGGGAAAGAAGATCACCTACCGTGAGCTGGAGGCGCTCGTGAACCGTTTCGCAAAGGCGCTTATGGGGCTCGGGGTGAAGGCGGGGGACAAGGTGGCGATGCTGCTGCCCAACATGCCCCAGCTCGTGATCGCCAATTACGCGGCCATGCGGATCGGCGCCGTCCCGGTGCCGTGCAACCCGCTCTACACCGAGCACGAACTGACCCATCAGCTCAGCGACTCCGACTCGACGGTCCTGATCGCGCTGGACCTCCGACTCCCGCTGGTGGAGGATTTGAAGGGCAAAACAGGGATCCGGTCGATCGTCGCCTGCCACATCACCGACTTCCTCCCCTTCCCCGGGAACATGGTCATCCGCTACCTCCACCCCGGCCTCTACCTGAAGGTGCAGCAGGGGGCCGGAATGCACGAGTTCCTCCCGCTGATCGAAAAGCAGCCCGACACAACCGTCGAAAACGCCGCGGCCTGGGACGAGGTCGGGGCGATGATCTATACGGGGGGAACGACGGGGATCAGCAAGGGGGTCATGATGACTCATGCGAACATCTCCTGCAACGTCCAACAGCTCCGGGCTGCGTTTCCCGAGGCGAAGGACGGGGAGGAGAGCATGATGGCCGTCTTCCCCTTCTTCCACTCCGCCGGCTGGACCGGGATGCAGAACCTTTCGATCCTGGCCGGCTGGACCGATATCCTGGTCCCCCGTCCCGATGTGCCGGTCATCGCCCAGACCCTCAAAAAGCAGAAACCGACCCTCCTGCCCGGAGTGCCGACGGTCTACGTCGGCCTCCTGGCCGGCGAGGAGTTCCGGACCCTGGACCTCTCCTCGGTCAAGGCCTTCCTGGCGGGGGCCGCGCCGCTTCCGCTGAAGGTGATCGACAAGCTGAAGGCCGTCCGGAACTGCCCGGTGATCAACGTCTACGGCCTGACCGAGATTTCGCCCATGGGGACGGCCACCCCCTGGGGAGGCGACGAAAAGCCGGGCACCGTGGGGGTGCCGCTTCCCGGGACGGACCTGAAGATCGTGGACGTCGAGACCGGGACGCAAGAGCTCCCGGCCGGAGAGGCGGGGGAAATCTGCTTCAAGGGGCCGCAGGTGATGAAGGGCTACTACAAGCAGCCGGCAGAGACCGCGGCGGTGCTGAAAGATGAGTGGCTCTTCACGGGGGACATCGGCTATCTCGACGCCGACGGCTACCTCACGATCGTGGACCGCAAGAAGGAGCTGATCGTGGCCTCGGGATTCAACGTCTACCCCAGCGAAGTGGACGCCGTTCTTCTCGCCCATCCGAAGGTCCTCGAGGCCTGCACGATCGGCGTCCCGGACGAGTACCGCGGCGAAACGGTCAAGTCCTACATTGTCCTGAAGGCCGGCGAGACGGCCACCGCCGAGGAGATCATCGCCTTTTGCCGGGAGACGCTCACCGCCTACAAGGTCCCGAAGATCATCGAATTCATCGACGAACTGCCGAAGAGCGCGGTGGGCAAGGTGCTCAGGCGCGAGATCAGGGAGCTCGACCGCAGCAAGCGCGAGAAGAAAGAAACAGCATCCTAACACAAGCCCGCTCCATGCCGCTCGGCAAGGGAGGGGAACAAAGGTTTTCTTATGGCGGCTCCCTCTCCGGTTGAAAAACGGGGTCGCAGGCCGCGCTACCGGTACAGCACAAGGAGCAATCACGGTTTCAGTTGTCCAGACAACATGAACTAGGAGGTGCAACTTTGCGCGTCGCCGAACAGACCTTCTCCACGATGACCTTTGCGGAACCGGAACCGGGGGTGGGTCTCCTGACCCTGAACCGGCCGGAGCGTCTCAACGCGGTCAACCCCACCATGGTGCAGGATTTCGAAACGCTTTTCGCGGCCCTTCCCGCAGATGAAACGATCCGGGTACTGATCCTCACCGGCAAGGGCCGGGGCTTCTGCTCCGGGGCCGATCTGACCGATGTGGGGGACTACAAGGATACGGAGGCGTTCGCCGATCCCGAGCACTACCTCCGGATCGGGCAGGAACGCTACGGCCGGCTGGTCCTGGGGTTGCGGGCCATTCCCCAGCCGGTGATCGCCGCGGTGAACGGCCCCGCAGCCGGTGCCGGCCTCTGTCTGGCGCTCGCCTCCGACGTGCGGTTCGCTGCGCCCGGCGCCTATTTCATCGCCTCGTTCATCAACATCGGCCTCTCCGCCGGGGAACTGGGAAGCTCCTACCTCCTCCCCCGTCTCGTCGGCCTCTCGCGGGCGGCCGAGATCCTCTACACGGGCCGCAAGGTCAACGCCGAGGAGGCAGAGCGGATCGGCCTGGTCAGCCGGATGGTCCCGCCGGAGGAGCTGATCGAGACCGCTCTCGCCTGCGCCCGGCAGATGATCGCCAAGACCCCCGGAGGACTCACGCTGACCAAACGGGCCCTCGACCGGAACGTCGATGCGCAGTCCCTGACGGAGGCCGTGGACTTCGAAAACCGCAACCAGGCGCTGATGGTCTTTTCCGGGGATTTCTTCAAGTTCATCCAGGCATTCGCAAAACAGCCGGAAAAGCGATCGTCATCGATATAATGCTCCCGCAAGGAGCCGATACTCCGCCATCAACGTCATGCCGGCGAAAGCCGGCATCCAGAGACATCGGATGATTCTGGAAGCGCTGGACCCCGGCTTCCGCCGGGGTGACGACTCGTAACATCGCTGTCATATTGGGGGGCCATTGACGAACCCTGATCGAAAACGGATCGGCCTCATCGCCGACAGCCACGCCGGCGTCGAGGCCACGGCCGAAGCGATCCGGCTCCTGAAGGGGCGCGGCGCGGAGATCATCGTCCATCTCGGCGACTTTTGCGATTCCGTCCGCCACGCCCGGACGGCGGAGATGATTGCTCTCCTTAGCGAGCAGGATCTTCTCGCCGTCAAGGGAAACAACGATTTCCTCGTGGAGAACATGCTGGCCGACGAGCGGCGGCCGCCCGATGCCGCAGAGGCCGGCCTCCTCTCCTTTCTCCGGGAGACGCCCGTTGTCCGCGCCCGCGGCGATCTCCGCTTCGCCCACTCGCTTCCTTTCGACACGCTCCGCGCATTCTACGAGCCGATCGACACGGGAAACACCCGGCGGGCGGAGGAACTTTTCGACGAAACGGATTTTTCGGTCCTCTTCTGCGGCCATTCACACCTGCCGATCCTTTTTCGGAAAATAGGCGGGCACGTGACGCGGGAGACCGTCCCGCCGGAGCGGCCGCTGACCGTCGAACGGACGGGACGCTACATCTTCGTCGTCGGCGCGGCGGCTGACGGCGAATGTGCACTCTACGACGAGGGGAGCAGAACCTACGAACGGCTTCGGATTCCAGGGTGACCCTATTCCACGAAGGAGGGAACGATGGAAATCTACGGGATGCAGAAGGACATGGAAGCGTTCGGGAGACTCATTCCCGAACGGCAGGAACGGATCGCAAAGGCCTCGGCCATTCCGGTGCGGGACGATCCGGTCAACGCACTCGCACGGAGTCTCCACCCCGGGCAGATCGACCTCGTCGTGGCCGAAGTCCGCGAAGAGTCGGCGACCATGCGGACCTTCCGCCTGCGGCCGGCCCCGGGCGTCGAGTTGCCCGTCTTCCGCGCCGGCCAGTACCTGAGCCTCAAGATCCCGGCCGGCGATTCCTGGCTCACGCGGCCCTATTCCATCGCCTCCGCCCCCTATGAGGCCCTGGGCGAGAGCGGCTTCTACGAGATTTCGCTCCGCCGGAAGGAGGGCGGCTTCCTGACGGAACGGGTCTGGGAGACCTGGCAGGCCGGGACGCGGATCACCGCCTCGGGTCCCCATGGCACCTTCTGTATCGACCCGCTCCGGGACAGCCCGGAGATCGTCGCCCTTGCCGGGGGAAGCGGGATCACCCCGATCCGATCGATGTGCCGGGAGATCGCCGCAGGGAAGCTCGCCGCCCGGATCACCCTCCTCTACGGCACCCGCCGCCCCGACGACGTCCCTTTCGCACCGGAGCTGCGCGATCTGGAGGCGCGCTCGTCCGGGCGGGTCCGGGTCGCCTTCGTTTGCAGCGAACCCGATGAACAGTGGTGCGGCCCGACCGGGTTTCTGACCGCAGCCTGCATCCGCGATCATGCGGGAGACCCTGCCGGAAAGACCTTCTTCCTGTGCGGACCGGCCGAGATGTACCGCTTCCTCGATCCGGAGCTGGCGTCACTGGGTATCCGCCGACGGCAGATCCGCCGGGAGGTGTTCGGCGAGGAGGCTGCCATCGCGGGCCATCCGGGATTTCCGCTCACGACGCTGGACCAGACATTCTCGCTCACCGTCCGGGCGGGAACTGCGGTCCATACCGTACCGGGCGCGGCCGCGGAGACGATCCTCGTTGCGCTGGAGCGGGCGGGGCTCGCCCCCGACTCCCAGTGCCGCTCCGGCGAGTGCGGCCTCTGCCGTTCTCACCTCGTTTCCGGCGAAGTCTTCATCCGGCCCGAGAATGACGGGCGGAGGGCTGCGGACCGGCGACTCGGCTTCATCCACCCCTGTGCGACCTATCCCCTCTCCGACCTGGAAATCCGGCTCCCCCTCACGGGCGCCGCGGCAAAGGGGGGCTCCCATTTCGACGCCGCCTACGACTGCATCGTCATCGGAGCGGGAAACGGGGGGCTCGCCGCCGCCCTGAAGCTCGCCAAGGAGGGGGTGCGCGTGCTGGTGCTGGAGCAGCACAACCTCCCCGGCGGCTTCGCCACGAGCTTCGTGCGCGGCCGGTTCGAGTTCGAGCCCTCGCTCCACGAGCTCTCCAACGTAGGATCCCCCGACGACCCGGGCTTCGTCCGGAAGTTCCTCCTCGGCGAGGGTGCCGCGGATTTCGACTTCGTCCCTGTTCCCGAGGCCTACCACCTGATCCTCACGGAGAAGGGGGTCAACATCAAGCTCCCCTTCGGGATCGAGAACTTCATCGACACCGTGGCGAAGGCCGTTCCCGGAAGCCGCGACCCCCTGGAAAGATACATGGAAACCTGCAAGGGGGTCTTCGACGGGATTACCTACGTGGCCCGGATGAAGGGTCAGCCCGATCCGAAGGTCCTGACCGAGCAGTATCCCGCCTTTCTGGGGACCGCGGGCTACACGGTGGACGAGGTCACCCGGACTTTCGGCTTCCCAGCAGCCGCCCTCGACCTGATCTACCCCTACTGGGCCTATATCGGCCTCCCGGTGAACCGTCTCGCCTTCACGATCTGGGCCCTGGTGCTCTACGATTATTTCCTCCGCGGGGCCTATATCCCGAAGGAGCGCTCCCACGGGATGTCCGCAGCCGTGGACGCCCGGATCCGGGCGATGGGAGGCCGGACCGAATACGGGATCCGGGTCGCGAAGATCCTGACGAACGAGGGCCGTGTGACGGGCGTCGAGACCGCTTCGGGCGAAAGGATCGGGGCGCGCTTCGTCCTTTCGAACGCCTCCCCGAGCCTGGTCTATAGCCAACTGATCGATCCTCCGGCAGCGGTTCCGGAAGGGGCCGTCAAGCTCGCGAACGCCCGCAAGACAGGGGCGAGCGCCTTCGTCGTCTACCTGGGGCTGGACTGCCCACCCGAGGCGCTGGGCATCGAGAGCTACGGATATTTCATCGGGCCGGACATGGATACCGAGAAGGCCTATGACAGCTACAACGCCCTCGAAGCGCCGCGGATGCAAGCGACGATCTGCCTGAACCGGGCAATTCCCGGCTGCTCGCCTCCGGGCACGACGATCCTGTCGCTCACCGCCCTCGCAGGTCCCGACGCCTGGAAGGACGTCAGACCCGAAGATTATACGAAAACCAAGGAGAGCCTCGCCCGGGCCATGATCGACCAGTTCGGCCGGGCGCTCGGCTGCTCGGTCTGGGATCATATCGAAGAGATCGAGATCGCCGCGCCGCCCACCTTCGCCCGTTATACCGGGGCCTTCAAGGGGACGATCTACGCCTACGAGCAGGAGCCCTGGGACTCGGTCATTGCGCGCTCGCTCGTCGCGCCGCAGGAGCGTTTCATCCGGGGGCTCGATTTCGTCGGGGGGGCGGCGCCGATGGGGGGCGGCTACGAGTCCACGATCCTCTCGGGCCGGACAGCGGCCCAGATGGTGATTGCGCGGCTCAAGAAGGAGGGGGTCATCAAAGGATAAAGAGGGGCGCCCCAGCAAGCCCCGCCGCATGTGCAAAGCGGACAAAGACAAGTGAAAAAGGAGGGAACCATGGCGGCACAATTCATCAGCTTCCGGAACCTGCAATTCCTGCTTTATGAACAGCTCGACGCGGCGGCGCTGACCCGATATTCCTGCTTCGCCGACCACAGCAAAGAGACCTTCGACATGGTCCTGGAGACGGCCATGCGGATGGGTCGGGGGATGCTCTTCTCCACCCTGGGGGAGATGGACCGAAAGCCGCCGGAGTTCCGGGATGGCAAGGTCTTTGTCCACCCGATCGTGGC
>JAJFTY010000057.1 GCA_021372695.1 Deltaproteobacteria bacterium | reverse complement strand
GCCATCAGCATCTCCCGCGGCTCCCGGAGCGCCGCCAGCGCCTGCGTCAGATGACTCTTGAGGTTGGCGTTCATCTCCTTGAGCAGCTTGAAAAGGAGATCTTCCCGGTTCTTGAAATAATAGTGGACCAGGCCCGTGGAGAGGCCCGCCTCCTTCGCAATGTCCCGGATCGTGAAATCGTTGTACCCCTTCTCGCCCACGACCTTGTACGCCGCCTGGGTCAGCTGGGACCGTCTCAGTTGCGTCAAATCACTCTTGCTCTTTCCATTCGTCACCGTTCTGCCACTCCTCCATTTCTTTCCGGATTGTGGCCGGGCCCGGGTCACCGAGCCTCGATCAGAAGCCCGATTCCCGCCCCGGCAAATTCCCGTTCGTGTTCGCTCCAGCACCGGTCGGGGAGCCATCGGTCATGGGATCCCGCAGCATATTCCTCCCGGTAACGCTCTTCTTCAAAAGGCCGCGTCCCCCCGATCATCACGGCCAATCCCGGGATCCGCTCCATCCGGTTCGGGTCGAGCAGGATCAGTCCGATGTCATCGTGCTCGACCCCGTTCCCGCTCTCTTCCAGCGCCCCGTGCAGCCGCTCGCAGATGCCTTCCACCGGCCCCTGCCAGAACGCCTCGGCCGTGCCGCCGATCAGGGAGCGGCGGGTGCCGGAACGCCAGAGGTCGTCGAACCCGTCGGTCGCAATGAGCAGCCGCTCGTCCGGCCCAGCGACGCGGTACTCGGTCACGTCCGCGATCGCGCGGCTCCTGCCGGCGAAATTCATATCGCATCCGGTCTGCCGGCGGAAAGAACCGGTGGCGCCGTCGATCACCGCCACGGCGCTGTCGCCGCCATGGGCGACGATCAGGCGGATCTCTGCACCGTCGCGCCTAAGGGCAACGCAGCTGAAGGTCGCCCGGTGCGGATAGGCCTGCCCGGCGTACACCTTTTCATTCACCAGATCAAGCCAGCCGGAAACCGTGTCCGGCACGCCGCAGAGCGCGAGGCTTTTCGCCAGGCGCTGCAGGAGATCGCGGGACGACCAGGGGGCGCGCTCCGAACCGTCCGCCGCGGCGAAGACCCAGTTCCCGAAATCGAAGTAGAGGCAGTCGCCGTTTCCGTAGCCGTTCCGAATCTGGTCGGTCCCGGTCCGGATCCCCCCGCATAGCGCCCCTTTCTTCTTCAAGATCCGCCGGGACGGGTTGATCCAGACAGCATGAGCGTCCGTCGCGGTCATCCCTCGACGACCCGGATGGCCTCGTAAAAAGTCATCCCTGTCACCCAAGTCACCCTGAGCCTGTCGAAGGGCCATCGAAGGGCGACGGAAGTCATTGATATCAGGTCATGCTTCGACAAGCTCAGCATGACAATCACAGGGGTTTTGGACTTTTTACGAGTTCGTCGACCCTGAAATACTCGATGTCCCGGATGCTCCCCTTCCGCTCCTTCGCAAAAATCGGTTCGACCCGGGCGCCGATCCGGATCCGCTTTTCGTCCTCGACGCTGATGTAGTGCTGAAACAGGGTGTCGGCGCCGTCCAGCTTGATGAAGCCGTACCCGTACGGAACCGGCTTCTGGGCGCCCGTCTCCGGATCGATGAAGGCGAAACGCAGGATCGTGAAGGTGCCGATCTTCCCTTTCGGGCCCACCTCGACCCACTCCTCCATCCCGGTGAAACAGTCGCCGCACACGGCGCGCGGCGGGATGTACACCTTCCCGCACCTCGGGCACCGGACGGCCATGAACCGGCAACGGTGCCGGATCTCCGTGAAGAATTTGCTCCCGTGCATCCCCACCGAATAGGCGAAAGGCTGTTCGACATCCCCCGATTGTATGATGATCTGTTCCTTCTCGGCCATCGTCCCTGCTCCTATCCAGCTCATGTGGGTTTTTTCCTGCCGTGCAGGATCATGTCCGTCCACCAGCAGCCCCCGAATCCGCTGCTGAACGCCAGTTCGACGTCGGGCACCTGGCGCCCTTCCGCCTTGCCCATCACCTGCATCGCCGCCTCGGCGCACCGGATCAGGCCGGTCGCCCCGATGGGGTTGCAGGAGATCACGCCGCCCGAGGGGTTGATCGGCAGCTCTCCGCCCATGTCGGTGTTGCCGTCCCAGATGTATTGGGGCGCCTCTCCGGGGCCCACGAGGCCCATGTCCTCGATCCAGATCAGGCCGCCGAACGAGTAGGGCTGGTAGAGCTCGGCCACGTCCAGCTCCTTGCGCGGCTCCTTGATGCCCGCCTTCTTCCAGATCTCCCGGGCGCCTTCGCGCATGCTGGTCAGGCGGCCGTAATCGGCGTCGCCGAGGTAGCTATAGGAGTGCCGTGCCGCCGTGGCCCAGATCCAGTCCGGTTTCGGGCAGATCTTTTCGGCGACCTCCTCCGCGGCCATGATGACCGCGCAGGCGCCGTCCGACCGCGGGCAAACGTCCAGAAGGTGGATCGGATCGGCCAGCATCGGGGAGGCGAGCACCTGTTCGAGCGTCACCTCCTTCCGGAGCTGCGCGTGGGGGTTGTTCATGGCGTGCTTCCGGTCCCGCACGCTCACGCGCGCCGCATCCCGGTCGGTCGCACCGTAGCGGGCCATGTAGGCCTGGGCCTCCGCCGCGAGTCCCGAGATGGCGCCGGCAAACACCAGGCGGTCCCAGACCGGATCGAAGGCGGTGGTGATCGCGCCGGTGGTGTCCGACTCCGAATTCTTCTCCCAGCCGATCACCAGGACCCGGTCGAACATCCCCGACCCCACCAGGTGGAATCCGCCGATCGCGACCGTGCACCCCGTGGTTCCGCCCGTGGTCATCTTGATGATCGGCTTCATCGTTCCGCCGGAGCCGTCGACGCTCCAGCAGTCGACATAGTTGATCCCCTCGAAGTGGTCCATGTTCCCGATGACCACGGCATCGATCTCGTGCATCGTGAGATCGGCGTCCGTAAGCGCCCTCCGGACCGCCTCGTTGATGAGCTCCTGTCCGTTGACGTCCGGGCGGTGGCTCTTGTGGAAGGTCTGTCCGGTTCCGACGATCGCAACCCGTCTGGCCATGCTTCTCCTCCTATCTCTCCTGATCGAGAACAAACACGCAGTGGGACTGGCCGGCAAGCCCGTTCACGCCGTGCACCAGACCGGTTTTCGCCCTGGCCGCCTGGAAGCCGCCCGCTTCGTTCCGGAGCTGCCGGACCACCGCGGCCATGCTGTAGAGGCCGGCCGCGATCACCGGATGCCCGGAAAGCAGGCCGCCGGACGGGTTCACCGGCAGTCGGCCGTCGAGGTCGAAGGCGCCCTGCTCCAGGAGTTTTCCCGCGGCCCCGTCCTCGGCCAGCCCCAGGCCCTCGATCCACATGAGCTCCTGATAGGTGAAGGCGTCATAGAGTTCCGCGAGGTCGATTTCCCGTTTCGGGTCCTCGATCCCGGCCATCGCGTACGCCTTTTTGGCCGCCTCGGTCAGAGATCGGGGCCGGGAGAGGTCCCGATCGCCGAAGAAGAAGCTGTCCGCGCAGAATGACGCCCCCCGGATCCAGACCGGCTTTCGCCGGAAGTTCGCGGCCACCGACTCGTGGGCGAGGATGACCGCCGCGCACCCGTCGGAGATGGGCGAGCAGTCCAGCTTGTGGAGCGGATCCGCGATCATCTCGGATTCCAGCACGTCCCGGACGGTGAGCGCCATGGGAAGCTGGGCCAGGGGGTTCCGGCGCGCGTTGCCGTGGTTCTTAACCGAAACCAGGGCCAGCTGTTCGGCAGTGGTGCCGGTGCGGTGCATGTACGACCGGGCCTGCATGGCGCAGGCGGTGACCATGTCCATGCCCAGGCCCCGCTCGTAGATCGGGTCGAAGGCGGCGTTGGTGATCAGGCTGGAGACGCTCTCGGACCCCTTGGAG
The DNA here is from genome assembly GCA_021372695.1 of Deltaproteobacteria bacterium. The sequence goes on along the minus strand of JAJFTY010000057.1, from coordinate 24,397 downwards.
TGTCCGGTGACCAGCGTGGTCTTGTAGGGTCCGGAGAGGCAGCGGGCCATGCCGTAGAATGCGCCGTAGGTGCCGTCACCCTCGACGCAGGAGACGTTCTTGTGGGCCGCGCCGCTGGCGTCGCCCACGGCCATGCAGGAGATCGTCCTGCCGTCCCAGAAATCGCTCGACGTGGTCACCACGTTGTCGATGTCGTCGATGGTCATGCCTGCGTCGCCGAGGGCCTGGTTCACGGCCTCCCAGGCCATGTCGGCAAAGGTCTCTCCGATCTTTCTCTTTTCGATTTTCGTCGTTCCGACGCCGATGATCGCGGCTCTCTCCATCTCTCGGGCTCCTGGGTCATCTGACCGGTCTGAAGTGTGTGATGTCGCGGATGGCGCCTTTTCTCATCTCCGCAAACACCGCCTTCACGCGCATTCCGATCGCCACCTGCTCCGGCTCCACCTCGTCCAGGTAGTGCAGGAGCGCCGTATCGGCGACGTCGAGCCGGATCAGGCCCCAGATGACCGGCACCTTCCGGTCTGCGGGGATGGCGGCGAAATGGCGCCTCGCCACGCTGAAGGAGAGGAGGGTCCCCTCGTCGGAGAGGTCCACCCATTCCCTGTTCTCGGTGAAGCAGGCAGGGCACACCTTGCGCGGCGGCAGGAAAACCCTGTTGCAGGCGCCGCACTTCGTCCCCAGGATTTTTCGTTCATCCCGCAGGGCGACGAAGAATCGGCTCGCCGTGTCGCCGGCCCACCAGGAGTAGGGAACGTTGATCCGGCTCTGGTAGACCATCGGCTCGATGCCTTGGAACGGATCCGACATGATGCTTCTCCTTTGTGCCTTTCGGCTTCAGGCCCCGGTCCATCCGCCGGGAAGGGCTGCATTCCGATGCTCTACTTTTTCCTGAGTCCCATGATCAGGCGCGCCTCAGCCGGCGTCGCCACCGGGCGTCCGAGACAGTTCGCGATGGTCACCGCCACCTCCACCTGTTCGTAGCTCCCCTTGGCGAGCCGGCCGTCGGGCATCCGGGCGTTGTCCTCGAGGCCGACCCGCATGTGCCCGCCCAGGATGCACGACTGCATGATGCAGGGGTACTGGTCGGTTCCGACGCCGCAGGTGGTGAAGTTTGCCCTGGCCGGAATCGCGTTCATCATGGCGATGAAGGACTCGGTCCGGAAGGCCTGGCCGCCCGCGACACCCCAGACGAAGTTGAAGTTCATCGGATCGCTGAAGAACCCCTGCTTTCCGATGAGCAGGATGTTGTCCAATCCGCCCATGTCGTAGCATTCGATCTCCGGCTTCACGCCGTTTTCCTCCATGGCCTTGCCGAAATCCTGCAGCATGGTGAAGGTGTTCTCGAAGACGTAGTCGATGAAGATCCTCCCGGTCTTCCGTTCGATGGCGCCGAAGTTCATCGTGTTGGTGTTGAGCGAGGCCATGTCGGGTTTGACCGCGACGATCTGCGAGATGCGCTGCTCCGGGGTGACCTGCATGCCGACGGCAGAGCTCAGGTTGACGATCAGCTCCGGGCACCGCTGTTTGATGGCGTCGTATGTCGCCCGGATTCTGGCGTGATCGTGGGTGGCCGAACCGCTGTCGTCGCGGGCATGGACATGCACCATGGCGGCCCCGGCCTTCCAGCATTTGTAAGCCTCCTCCGCGAATTCCTCCGGTTTGTAGGGCACCGCCGGGTTCAGGCCCTTCATGGTGATGGCTCCGGTGAGCGCCGCGGTGATGATGACGGGTTTCGACATATCGGGTCTGCCTCCTCTCCTTTTCTCACGGGTTTCGGGTTCGTCCGCGGGGGTCCACTGCTTCCGCGCCGCGTTGATCTCGTGGATCGAAAGCCTCTCCGGCGCGGGTTTGAAATGGTCGATGTCGAGGATCGTATTCGTCGTTTCCTTCGCGAAGACCGCCTCGACCTTCATGCCGACCTTGACCTCTCCGATCGCGCATTCCTCGAGGATGTGCACAAACGGCGTATCCGCGCCGTCGAGCTTGATCAGGGCGAGGACAGAAGGGGCCTTCCGCGGCAGGTGCTTGTCGTCGTAGCGCACCACCGTGAAGTTCACCACCCGGCCCTCGTTTCCGACCTCGACCCATCGATCGCGGATGTCTGTGAAGTCCTTGTCGCAGACCTGCCGCGGCGGCAGATAGACCATGTTGCAGGCAGGGCACCTCACCCCCATGATCTTCTTCTCGTCCCGGAGGGTCGTGATGAACTTGCTCCCCACCCGGCCGGCAAAATAGGTGTAGGGGAGCGCCATTTTCCCCTCGATGACGTAGCTGTCTTCAAATCCCTTCATTGGCGTGGTCGTCATATCCCGGCTCCTCACTCATCGATTTCGAAATATTTGATGTCCCAGATGTCGCCGATCCGGTTCTCTTCCCACACCGGACGGACGCGGGTGCCCTTCTTCTCGTTCCAGCCCCGCTCGATCCTTTCGATCTGGTCCTTCCGGATGAAGTGAGGCAGGGTCTCGTTGCCCTTGCAGCCGTCCAGGAGGACGAAGATGGACCCGTACGGGGTTTCCCGGGCCACGCCGGTCAGCGGATCGGGCATGGCGTAGTAGACGACGTCCATGTAGCGGACCTCGCCCCGGGGCCCCACCTCCCGGAACTCCCCCGCCCGCACCCGGCACTCGGCGCACACCTCCCGCGGCGGCAGCTGCAGGCGGCCGCAGCTGGGGCATTGGTTTGCGTAGATCTTCTTCTCCTTCAGCCCCTTGAGGAACTTGCCCATGACGGGGCCGGTCGAAAACTTCTGGTCCAGGGAGATGGTCTTCTTGAGCACCAGCAGCTCCTGCTGCGGGACATTGGCGGCCAGGGGGTCCTTGTACTTCTCGAACAGGATGGGCCATTTCGAGGCCATCATGTTGATGTCGCCCTTCGCGGCCGCCTTCCCGGCCGCCAGGATGCTCTGGGCGTCGATCTTCCCGAGGATGAAATCGACGTAGTCCCTGGCGTCGTTGAATTCCAGCGTAACGGTCGGCTTGCCCTCGATCGTCGTCGTGACCGTGCAGACCTTGTCCTTGATGAACACGGTCCACTTTCCGCCGTCCGGACCGCCGAGATCGAAGCCGAAGGAGGCTTCGAGCCCCTCGGCCTCCTTCGGCCTGAAACGCGGGACCACGGTCGCGAACATGTCGGCCAGGTACTCCTTCGTCGTCATCTCCTTTTTGGCGATCACGAATTTCCGGAAGAGCTTTCCGGTCTTCCCGAAGAGGGCCATGTCGCCCTCCACCGTGAATTTTCCGCTCATGAAGGCGTTCGTCGCGTCGACTTTGCCGGTGTTGACTCCGACGAAGGTCTCGCCGTCGGCCGCCATGGTCGCGGCGCACCCGGACAGGTCGTCGGTTTTCTCGATCGCCATCGTACCGTTTTTGACCGTCAGCTTCCACTTGCCCTCGTCCCGGATGTCGTATCCGAAAATGGCGTCGACCCCCTTGGCCCCTTCGGGACGGAAGCGCTCCTTCATCGTGTTGAAGATCTCCTCGACCTTGACTCCCCAGTATTCTGCCATGGCTCCCTCCTACCAGTTCAGTTCCTTCTCGAGCATCGTGAGCACGGTCCACATGGTGCCGCCGAACCCCGAGGCCAGGGCGTGGTTGACCGGGGTCGGGATCTGGTGCGGCCCCGCATTGCCGCGCACCTGCATCGCCGCCTCGGCCACCCGGATCAGCGCGGTCGCGCCGATGGGATTCGATCCGATCACGCCGCCCGACGGGTTGATGGGCATCTTGCCGCCGATCATGATCTCCCTGTTCTCGATGAGTTTGAGAGCCTCGTCGCCCTTCAGGCCGAAGAAGTCCCGGATCCAGTCGATGGCCCACCATGAGGCGGGATCGTACATTTCGAAGACATCGAAGTAGCCGAGCGGATCCGAGATCCCGTTCCGCCGGAACAGCTGCTCGGCCGCGAATTTATGCGACTTGAGCACCGGGAACTTGCGGTCGTATCCGAAGATGTTAAAGGTCTCCTCCTTGTGGACGGTGATATGATCGCGGATCCAGACCGGGGTTTTGGCAAGCTCTTTGGCCTTCTTCTCGCAGGCGAAGATGACGCAGCACGCCCCGTCGGACTGGGAGCACATTTCGATGAGCTTCAGCTCGCCCACGAGCTTCGGCGAGGTCCGGATGAGGTCGTCGATCTGGCTGAAGTCCAGGCCGAAGGCGCGGTGCGCGTTGGGGTTCAGCCCCGCGTGCTTGTCCATGATGATCCGGTAGGTCAGCGAGGCCCGGTTCGCGCGCTCCAGGCCGAATTCCCGCTCGACGTCATAGGCCGAGGAGCCGGTGAGGGCCCCGGCCTGGATCTTCCTGAACCAGAGCGGGTCCGCCATGTTGGTGATGCCGCCCGTGGTGTGCCCCTCCTGCAGCTTTTCGAAGCCGATCGCCATGACGATATCGTACATTTCCGACGCCACGAGATTGTCCGATGCACAGGAGAGGGTTGCCCCGACCGTGCCGCCGGTGGTGATCCGGATGGCCGCCTTGCCGTAGGCGCCGGTTCCCAGCACATGCCAGAGGTCCGGCTGGTGCACCATCTCGAAGAGCTCCATGTTGCCGTGCACGACGCAGTCGATGTCCTTCAGGGTCAGGTTCGCGTCTTTCAGGGCCAGGCTCACGGCCTCATGGATCAATTCCGGCTGGTTCACATCCTCGCGATGGCTGGAATGCTTCGTCTGTCCGACCCCGATGATCCCGACATTCCTGTTTTTCTTGCGATGTGTCATAGTCAGACCTCCCTACGCTTCCATGACGATTACGGCCTGATGCTGCCCGGCCCCGCCGGTTGCCGCCTGGGCGACGGCCCGTTTTGCGCCCTTCACCTGGCGTTCGCCCGCCTGGCCGGTCAGGTGGTAGTAGCATTCGATGGCCCGGGCCGCGCCGCCGAGAAGAAGCGGATTGCCGTTCAGCTGTCCCCCGGACGGGTTGACGTTGAAGCGGTCCATGCCGCCTGCGTCGATCCATTGCCCCCCCCGGCCCTCCGGTGCGATCCCGACGCCTTCGGCCCACATCGGAAGCTGGTATGCGGCCTGGTCGCTGAGTTCGAAAAGCTGGACCTCCTTTTCGGGATCCCGGATGCCCGCCATGGCGTATGCGCGCTCGGCGGCATTCTTGAGCGAAAAGTTCGAGGTCAAATCCCGGTCTCCGAGGAAATACCGGTCCACGCAGCTCCCATACCCGGTAATCCAGACGGGATTTTTCGTGAACTCCCGGGCCCGCTCTTCGCAGCACAGAAGCATGCCGTAGGCCCAGTCGGTCACCGGATAGACATAGAGTTCCCTGAGCGGGTCGGCATACATCGGCGAATTCAGGGCCTCCTTTTCATCGACGATTTTGTTCTCGCGGCCATAGGGGTTCCTTTGTCCGTTTTTCCGGGCGCGCACCACGACCTTCGCCAGATGCTCGTCCGTCACCTTCGATTTTTCCATGTAGGCCCTGGCCTGCAGGGCATCCACGTTGTGGAAGTCCATGCCCAGGGGCCTGCAGTAGAAGGGGTCATAGGCAAGGTTGGAAACCATCCGGCGGCTCTCCCCCTGCGACTCCTTGCAGTGCCCCATGAAGAGGATCACGTCGTCATGGCCGGAGAGCACGCATGCCATCGCGTAGCCGAGACCGTTGATGCTCTCCTGCGCCATCTTCTCCTCCCCGCGGAAGTGGGCGCCCACGACATCGGTGATGCCGTTGTCGGAGATGGTCCGGGCATCGAACACATCATCCGAGCAGGTGATGATCGTCCGGATGCCCTTCTCCATATCGAAGGTCACCCTGGTCTGCTCCATGATGGGCTCGAAACACTCCAGAAGCATGTTTTGAAAGCGCAGATAATCGTAGTTGGGATGATTCTTGATCTGCGCCACCGCACAGACGGCCAATCGCCTGCCCATGGTCAATCCTCCTTCCCGTTTGCTCTGATATGACGAAAGGACCAGCCCATCCGAATCGCACTCCGGCTGCCTTTCCGTTTGAAGCGCGATTCGCCCCGCCCTTCTCCGCTACAGGTAACAATTCCAGAATTTCCCCGCCCGGATGGCCCGGATGATGGCATCCTTCGACGGCTCCGCGTCCAGCTCGATCCACGCCCTGCCGATGCCGCTCAGGGTGTGCGAGTCGTCGGACGCCATTTTGGGATAGGCGATCTCCAGGGACTCGAAAGCCTTGTCACGAAATCCCTTTTTCGTGATCTCCACGGCATCCAGGGGATACATCTTTTCGAGTTTCGCCAGCCGGGCAGAGAGCTGATCCGGGGTGAGGTCATATTCGCCGATGTGGCAGAAGACATGGAGCTCCTCGCGGTCGCCTTCGATTTTCGCCACATGGACGTATCCGTTCACAAAAACCGTCAGCTCGACGCCGTAGAAGAGAAGCAGGTTCGTTTTCACCTGCCCGTAGGTCTCCCGGCAATTCTGCCTCAGCAGGTAATCGTGATCCGTAAATGCAATAAAATCATATCCTTTTGATTCATACGCGTCGGCGACTTCCTGGGGCGAGAGCTGCCCGTCCGAATGGGTTGTGTGGGTATGGAGGCATCCCTTCAAGAGCATAGATACCTGCCTGTTGTGAATTCTGAAGAAAATGAGCAGTGATTGGATCGTGAGAGAATTTTGATTGGACAGCCAACCAACGGTTCCTTTCTAAACGCTCTAAATTCGATTGTCAAGAAAAAAAGCTCGGGGAAAAAGGTGGGGCTGACAGTTCGAATATTGCGATGTATGCTAAAAAAGAAGGGCGAGACCATGGTCTCACCCTTCTTTTCTCGATCGATTCCTTATCGCTATGGGATTCGCAGGCCTGGAGCGCTCCGTGCGCTTTTCTCCCCGCGACTTCGTAGACCTACTTCTTGATCAGGTACTCCGCGGAGGCTTCCACCCGCCGGTTCTTCTGGCGCCCCTCCTTCGTCTTGTTGGAGGCGATGGGCTTGGTCATGCCGTAGCCCTTCGTGTCCAGCCGCGACGCCGCGATGCCGTACTTGTCGACCAGGTTCTTCTTGACGGCATTGGCCCGCTGCAACGAAAGCTTCTCGTTGTACTTCGCGTTCCCCACGTTATCCGTATGACCCTCGATCGTAATCTTGAGGTCGGGGTATTTCTTCATCACGTCCGCAAGTTGTGCGATATCAGCCTGTTCACCCTTCCGGATCGTGGCCTTGCCGAAGTCGAACTCCACGTTCAGGGTCACCCTTCCCTTCTCCGTGATCGACTTCTCCATGGCGCTCGCCGGTGGCGCGGCCTTCTCTACGACCGGAGGAGGCGGCGGGGGAGGCGGGGGCAGAGGCTCCGGTGCCGGAGCAGGAGGCGGGGGAGGCGGAGGCGGAGCCACGACCACGGGAGCGGCCGCCGGCTCAGCGGCCCGTGCCGTCTCGACAACCGGTGCAGCCTTCTTTACACCGCCGAAGAAGAAGTTCACCCCGAAGGTGAAAAGCAGATTGTTGTTGCTTTCATTCAGAGGAATCACGTGGCGGACGTCGGCCCGGAGCGCGATGTCCTCCGTCACGAAATACTTGAGACCGCCGCCATAATCCAGCATGCCCCGATGGCTGCGGGTCCCCACTCCCGATTCATGCAAAAGCGATCCGCCGCCACCGGCTGCCAGGAAGGGCACAAACTTACTTCCGGGCATGAAGTTGTAAAGGGCCTCAACGCCATAGCTGTACAGATCGACATCGGGGTTCCCGGCCAGCGCCTTGTTTTCCGACTGCCCATAATAGAATACCCCTTCGAAACCCCAGTGCCGGGTGATGTTGGAACCGAATCTGAGCCCGTAGATCAGGGGGTCTTTGAGGTTCTCCTCGCCCTGGAAGAGGTACCCGCCGATGAAGGGGGTCACCGAAAAGGCACCCGCCTTCATCTCCGCGTTCGCAGCGGTCGTGAAAGCCAATAAAAGGATTAGGGACAAGATTAAAAGGATTTTTTTCATAGCTGCTTTCTCCTTTCGGAATGATATCTTCGGGAGACTGACCTCCCCTCTGGATCAAGAGCCCGACATGGTGAGGCGTATTATACGGAAAATCACAGGCAGATGCTATCACTTTTTTCTGATTTTTTGACTTCGCACGTGAAGTGGCGCCTTTATTGAGCAGAGGATGGGTTCGAAACGATCGGGAACGAGCGCCGCGGCCCCGCCCGGCAGGACGGATCTGAATGGGCGCATTAATCCGCACAGGCGGTTTCGGCCCCGCGTTGCAATCGGAATAGTAAGTGGGTAAGCTTTGAGCGTCACGGCCCATAGACTGACGGACGCGAGGAAAGTGAAGCTCCGCGACCACAGGGCGGGGCTTTCGGGTTGCGCTCCCGGCCAAGTCTATGAGCCGGCCAAGCAGACTGCGCCACGGTTCATCCTGCCGCGAGAGCAGGATTCTCCTTCAGGGCGGGGAACCCTTCATGCTGTGCCGTCATGGGAAGACGAACGGGAAGGCGAATGCGCCTGGGCACTCTTTATCCCCACGAGTACGCGCCGCCAGTCCCTCTTTTGATCTTACCTAGCTTCTCAGCGTCCCGCATGATTCCTCCGATTTTGGATTCGGACAGTCCAAATTTCTCCTTCAGGGACGCGATTGAAATCTCTTTCGGTTTCTGCTCGGCCACTTCGACCACAGTCCTTTGTTGGCCCGGCTGCCCCTCTTTCCGGATATATTTCCTCAACGGCGGTCTCTTGGCTCCGTCGCCCCGGGGGATGGGAGATCCGGTTGCCGACAACTCTCGAGACGCCGCGGATAACGGATGCCCTTCAATTTCAACGCCTTCCTGGATTTTTCTGGTTTCAACAGCTGACATGGGTTCCTGATTCTTCCTCCTCGATAACATCATTTCTTTCACTTCTTCCTTCACTCCAAAACTTTCGATCCACAGATCCCGGATCTTGTCAAAATTCGACTCAATGAAGGATTCCGGACCCCTCATTTCGATTTCTCTGGTAAACAGATTAAATTTTATGCTGGGCATAAAATTCCCCTTTCGCGTTCTTCTCACTGTGATCACTAGGGTTTTTTGCTGCAGATAATCCCGGTTACTCACGTCGCCCAAGCCCTATACCACAAGGTGCACGTCAGAGCAATGTAAAAAAACATCCCGATCAGGGCCAAGCCAGGAGCTTGGAAGACGGCCATTCAGCCGTTCCGCAGTATCACCGCATTCCATGAATCATGAATAAGGAGAACGGTTCCCGGGAAAAGACGAGAGCCGCGGATGCCGTCTTGCCTTACAGCTGGAGTCTTTCATTCAAGATCTGGTCCATCCTGGGTGGCAATCACCACAAAGACCCCGTGCTTCTCTTTTCATTAAGATCCAGCAGATAGACTCAATACGCGCATCGCAGCTTCTCGTCCGCTTATCCTCACTTATCGGCACATTGCCGATCAGACTTGAAGGGGAGGAAGCACTCCGCACGCTCATCGCAGAGTCATCACTTATTCTATCGTAATCTATTAACCGCCGTCATCGCTGTCAAGAGGGCGGCCGGGATCAGTGAAACTTTGGCTCGCCGGCGTGGTTTTCTCTGACGGGCCCGAATTGTTTTTCGTAGCCATCCAGGTTTTCCTGAAGGGCGCTGATGATCCTCTTCACATGAGCCGGGCTGACGATGATCCTCGAGAGAAGATGAGCACCGTTCGGCGAGTTCAACAGCCAGTCGATCATGAATTCATCTGCGCTGTGGGATACCATCATGCTGTTGCTGTACCTTCCCCTCGACAGGTCGTCGCCGGTCATGATCTGGATTTGATGCATCTTGTCGGTTTTCAATGGATCGTCCATGTTGACCTCCCACAGGGATGAGAAATCGCCCGCCGCAGCGATAATCTGCTCCTACCGCCACTCTTCGTCCGTCGGATAAACGTTGGTCGTGGAATGACGAACCAGTTCCCGGTCGAAACCGTCTTCCTTGAATTTTGCCCATTTTGCGTAATGCGGCATCGTTTGATGGGCCTGTCGTGATGCTTCGTCCCTGTAAACCTCATAGAAGTAGAACTTCAGGGGATCATCGCCGTCCCGCAGTACATCGAAGCGAACGCACCCCGGCTCGTCGCTTTCGGAGTGCTTTGCGTCGTATCGGATGACCTCCAGGAATTTGTCTATCTTCGACGGCTTGACATGAACTTCGATCAGCATACAGATCATGGAATCTCCTCCCCCATCTCCGATCTAATCGGAATGGAGTGTGATATTGCATACTTTTGAATTCTCGTCAAATGGAGATTTCCGGAGACCTTCCCGGACCTCCATGCCTGCCTGGACGCCATAGACAACGGGCAGGGGCCGGCTCCGGCCGATAGTCCGTTAACTGCGGCAAGCCTCCGGCCTGACCAGGAGCACCGGCACCGTCGACTCGCTCAGGACCTTGAACGCGACACTGCCCAGCATCATCTTCTTCATGCCGGTGTACCCGTGGGTCGCCATGACGATCAGGTCTACGCCGTTCTTCCGGGCATAATCCGTGATCGTCTCGGAAGGTCGGTCGGACTCCAGGGCTTCCGTCTTGACCTTCATATCCGCGGAAGGAAGTCCGGACGCAAACCGGTATTTGACTTTTGCCAGGTATTTTCTGGACTTATCCATGTATGATTTGATGATGGTGTTGATGTCGAAGGTTATGGAATGGCCCTCTTCTCCCACATTCAATTCCCTCCAGTGAATATCGACAACGACGACATTCAAGAGGACCACCTCTGCGGCGGGACCAGCCTCCAGAAGGGTCTTTGCATGATCCAAAGCACATTCCGCCAATTCCGACCCATCCAGGGGTATCAATATCTTCCTGTACATGTTCACCTCCGATTCCTGACCCGTGTTTGCCATTCCCGACCTCCGTCTCCCACCCGCGTGCACACGAAAAGAACACAACCCTACAGGCAGCATAATGCAGATTCCGATTGTGGGGAATGGGGATTCGAGAGGAGCATATTCGGAGGTGCAAGCTAAGGACGCCGCCCTTTCTCCCGCGGTCGAGTCGGGATCCGCAAAACACAAAAAGGATTGCATTTCCATATTTTGGCTTATACCATGGTAACGGTAACGGCGTCGCACCAAAGGCCTCAGCACCGTGTTGTGAGGACGGTGGACTGGTGGGTTTGATTCCTCTTCACCCGGGATCATCATGAGCCCGAACGGAGAAACGGCATGGGTGATCTGCGGAAACTCTTCAATCCAAAAACGATCGCCGTCATCGGCGCAACGGACCGTGCCGGGACCTTCGGACGGACCATCCTGGAAAACACGCTGGCCTCCGGCGACCGCACGGTTTACCCCGTCAATCCGGGACGCAAGGAGGTCCTGGGACGCCCCTGCTGGAACGGCATCGAAGCGCTGCCCGAACCGGTGGACCTCGCCATCATCGTCACCCCTGCCGCGACCGTGCCGGCCATCGTCGATACCTGCGGCCGGGCAAGCACAGAGGGGATCATCGTCATCTCCGCGGGTTTCCGCGAGACGGGCGAGGCGGGGAAACGGCTGGAGGAGGAGATCGTCCGGATCAACCGGGCCTATGGGATGCGGATCGTCGGCCCCAATTGCCTGGGGGTCATGAGGCCCAATCTCGGCTTCAACGCGACCTTTCTCCGGGAGACGCCTGAAGCGGGGAACATCGCCTTCATCGCCCAGACCGGCGCGTTCGGCCGGACCCTCTTCGACTGGGGGATCAACGCCCACATCGGTTTCAGCATGATCGTTTCCCTGGGCTCGGCGATCGACGTCGATTTCGGAGATGTGATCGACTTCCTCGGCGACGATCCGCATACAAAGAGCATCATCATCTACATGGAAGAGGTCATCGGCAACGTCAAGCGTTTCGTCAGCGCCGTGCGGGGCTTCGCCCGCAACAAGCCCATTGTTCTGCTGAAGCCGCCATTCCTCACAGGGGGAGAGCGCCGGGGCCTGACTCACACGGGCATGATGGCCGGTCCGGAAGAGGTCTATGACGCCCTGTTCCGCCGCGTGGGCGTGGTCCGGGTCCGGGAGGCGCAGGACCTTTTCAATGCCGCGAGCGTGCTCTATGCCAGAAACCGTCCCAAGGGGCCGCGTCTGGCCGTCATGGCGAACGCCGGCGGCATCGGGATCATGGCCACCCATCTCCTCCTGCACTCCGGAGGCGTGCTGGCGCAGTTTTCCGAGCCGAGCCTGCGCTCATTGGCTGCTGTCATGCCGCCCTACTGGAAACCGGGAAATCCGATCGATCTGCTCCGCGACGCCGATGTCCGGCGGTACGCGGAGGCGGCCGCCATCTGCTTCAACGATCCGGGAACGGACGGCCTGCTGGCGATCTATACGCCCCAGGATTCGGCCCGCTCCGAAGAGGTGGCCTCAGCCCTGATCGATAAGGCCGCCGGGACCGAAAAGCCCCTGCTCACGACCTGGATGGGGGGACGCGAGGTCCAGCAGGGGAAGAAGCTTCTGGCCGAAAGGGGGATCCCCGCCTACGAGACGGCGGAGGATGCCGTCCGGACCTATCTCTACATGACCCAGTACGATCGGAACCTGCAGCTCCTCAACGAGACCCCTTCGGAACTCCCCATGGATGAGGCGCCGCCGAAGAACCATCTCAAGGCGCTGGTCCGCCAGGCCTGCCGGGAGTCCTGCTTCATCCTCACTGAGGAGAATTCGTGGAAGTTCCTCCGGAATTACGGAATCCCCGTGATCTCGTCCCGGATGGCTTTCACCTGGGAGGAAGCCCTTTCCCACGCCCGCCTGATCGGCTATCCCGTGGTCCTCAAGGTCGCCTCTCCCGAGATCGTCTTCCGCCAGGACGTGGGAGGGGTCATCATCGGGATCGATTCCGACGAGGCGCTGAAGGCGGCCTACAACCGCCTTCTCGACGGGGTCCACCGTCTCGCCCCTGAGGCGACCATCCGGGGCGTCACCGTGCAGAAGATGGTCGATCGCATCGACTATGAACTGATCCTGGGGGCAAGGAAGGACCGCGACTTCGGGGCAGTCATCCTCTTCGGCATGGGGGGAATCGGCGTGGAGCTGTTCCGCGATTTCTCCGTGGGATTGCCTCCGCTGAACCAGACCCTGGCCCGCCGGCTCATGGAGGAGACCAACGTCTACCGCTTGCTCCAGGGGTACCGCGGCAAGCCCGCCGCCGACCTGCGCCAGATCGAACAAATCCTCGTGGGCTTCTCCAACATGATCATCGATTTTCCCGAGATCGCGGAGATGGACATCAACCCCATCGCCGTGAGCGAGGGCAAGGCCTTTGCGCTGGACGCCCGAATCATCCTGGGCATGGACAACATCGAAGGCAAGACGGGCCCATCGGCCTATCCCCACCTCGTCATCACCCCCTATCCGACGCGCTATGTGACCCCGTGGCGCCTCTCGGACGGGACCGAGGTGATCCTCCGGCCGATCCGCCCCGAAGACGAACCGCTGGAGCATGAGATGCTCACCACCGTCTCGCCGGAGACGCTCCGCTCCCGGTTCTACCACAGCCCCAAGCAGATCAGCCATGCGATGCACGTGCGCTCCGTCAACATCGATTATGACCGGGAAATGGCGATCGTTGCCGAGATCAGGCAGGAGAAGAAAAGGAGGCTCATCGGCATCGGGAACCTGATCATCGATGCCAACGGGGCCGCCGGGGAGTTTGCGATCATCGTCCACGACGATTTCCAGGGGCGGGGGCTGGCCACGAAGCTCCTGGACGTCCTTGTCGGGATCGCCTCGGAGCGGGGCCTGCGGGAATTCTACGGCTTCGTGGAGCCGACCAACCACCGGATGACCGCCCTGTGCGAACGGCTGGGCATGACCCGCAGCCGCGTTTCCGACGACCTCGTGCGGGTCACCCTTTCGCTCGCCGGGTAGGGTTCCCCCGCTTTGCTGAACCCCCTGCGCTCTCGGGGATCTCCCATCACTCCCATCGGGGGCGGAAGAGTTCCTCGGCATGATAGGAGCTGCGGACCAGGGGTCCGCTCGCCACCTGCGCAAAACCGATGTCGAGGGCGGCCTCCCGCCACTGATCGAATTCCACGGGCGGAATGTAGCGGACAACCGGGAGACACTCTTTTTTCGGTTGAAGGTACTGCCCGAGCGTCAGGATCTGACACCCGGCATCGAGAAGATCGTGCAGCGTTGATTCGACCTCTTCGGCACGTTCGCCAAGCCCGAGCATCAATCCCGACTTGACCGCGACGCCCGGCACCCAGGCGGCGGTCCGCCGGAGCAGCTCCAGCGAGCGGGCGTAGACCGCCTGGGGGCGAACCTCCTGGTAGAGGCGCGCCACGGTTTCCAGATTGTGGTTCAGGACGTCGGGACGGGCATCGAGAACCGTCCGGAGGGCCGCTTCATCCCCCTGAAAATCGGGAATCAGCACCTCGACACGCGCCCTTGGGCTGCGGGCGCGCAGACAGCGGATCGTCTCCGCAAAAAAACCGGCGCCGCCGTCGGCCAGATCGTCGCGGGTGACCGACGTGACGACGATGTAATCGAGGGACATCCGGGCTGCCGCCTCGGCAACCCGCCGCGGTTCGTCAGGGTCAGGTTTCTCCGGCGCTCCCTGGGTCACGGCGCAGAAGCGGCAGCGGCGGGTGCAGGAATTGCCCAGGATCAGGAAGACCGCCGTACCCCGGGAAAAGCACTCCCCCTGGTTGGGGCAGCGCGCCTCCTGGCAGACCGTATGGAGGTGCCCCTCTTCCAGAAGAAAGCGGATCCGGGAAAAGGCCGGATCGGACGGCAGCGGACGCCCGAGCCAGCCCGGCTTCCGGATGGGTCCTTCCGGCTGATGTCTCTGGTTCGTCATGTCAAGACTCACGAGAAGCAATGATGGCCTTGGGGAGAGCGCGTGGGATGCCCTACCCTGTCAGGCAGGGATTCCGGGCCGCGGCTGTCTCGTCGAGTCTTTTGACCTTGCAGCGGACCGGCGCCTCCCGGAGCGCCCCGGGATTCTCCTTCGCCTCCTGCGCAATAGACCGGAAGGCCTCGATGAAGGCGTCGAGATCCTCCTTCGTCTCCGTCTCCGTGGGCTCGATCATCATCGCGCCGTGGACCACGAGCGGGAAGTAGATGGTCGGCGGATGGTATCCATAGTCCATCAGCCTTTTGGCCATCTCCAGCGTCGTGATTCCGGTTTCGTGCTGGTTCCGGTCGGAGAAGACGCACTCATGCATGCAGGGGCGGTCGAAGGCCGGGTGCAGAACGTCCTTCAGTTTTTCCCGGATGTAGTTGGCGTTCAGGACCGCCAGCCGGCTCGCCTGTCTGAGTCCGTCCGGGCCCATGCTGAGGATGTAAGCGTACGCCCGCAGCATGATGCCGAAGTGGCCGTGGAAGGCCATGACCCGACCGACTGATTCCGGGAAATTATCGGAAAGTTCGTAGGTCCCGTTGCGTTCGACGACGCGGGGAATGGGAAGGAACCGGGCCAGTTCCTTTCGGACAGCCACGGGACCCGCACCGGGCCCGCCGCCCCCGTGCGGGGTGGAGAAGGTCTTGTGGAGGTTCAGGTGGAGGATGTCCACGCCGATCTCCCCCGGCCGGACGATGCCCATGACGGCGTTCATGTTGGCCCCGTCGCCATAGACGAGGCCGCCCCGGTCGTGGACGATCCGGGCGATCTCGCGGATGTTCGTCTCGAAAAGCCCCAGGGTGTTGGGGTTGGTGATCATGATCCCCGCGGTCTCTTCATCCATCAACGCCGCCACCGTCTCGGGAAGGATGACGCCGTCCGGACCGGAGGGGACCGGAACCGGGGCATAGCCGCAGAGGGCGGCGCTCGCCGGATTCGTCCCGTGCGCCGTGTCGGGGATCAGGATTTTCGTCCTCTGCCTCCCGCGGTCGCGATGAAAGGCGTGGATGATCAGCATCCCCGTCAGCTCCCCCTGGGCGCCGGCCGCCGGCTGCAGCGTCACCGCGTCGAGCCCCGTGATCTCGGCGAGGAACCGCTCCAGGTCGAACATCACCTTCAGAGCGCCCTGGGAGAGACCGGAGGGGAGGAGCGGATGGGCCGCAGCAAACTCCGGGAGCCCCGCCAGCTTTTCGTTGATCTTGGGGTTGTACTTCATCGTGCAGGAGCCGAGCGGGTAGAGGCCCGTGTCCACCCCAAAGTTCCAGGTGGAGAGCCTCGTGTAATGGCGGACCACCTCGATTTCGCTCAGGTCCGGGAAATCGGGCCCTTCGCCCGCCATCTCCGCGGGGAGCGGATTCGACGGCACATCGGCCGCGGGCATCGAGAAGCCCGACCGCCCTCTCTTCCCCCGCTCCCAGAGGAGCGGCTCGTTGAGGACAAGCCCTGTCGTGCCTAGAGGTTCGCTCATGATGCCACCTCCCGGACCAGACGGTCCATCTCTTCCCGGCCGCACGTCTCGGTGACACAGATCAAACCGCAATCGGCCAGTTCGGGATAGTGAGCGCCGAGCGGAAACCCGGCCACGATCTTCGTTTCGAGCAGCCGCCGGTACCCGCAGTCGAAACCGCCGGGAAAGCGGACGACGAATTCGTTGAAGGTATGGCCGGAAAAGGGGATCGCGCATCCCGCATCCCGAAGCGCGCTCTTCAGGTATTCCGCCTTGTCGTGGTTGAGTCTGGCCAGTTCCCGGAAGCCGGTGCCGCCGAGGGAGGCCATGTACATGGCCGCGGCAAGCGCGCAGAGGCTGTTGTTGGAGCAGATGTTCGAGGTCGCCTTCTCCCGGCGGATGTGCTGCTCCCGGGTGGCCAGCGTGAGCACGAAGCCCCGCCTCCCCTCCCGGTCCTTCGTCTGTCCCACGAGCCGCCCGGGCAGGTTTCGCATGTGCTTTTTCCGGCTGGCGAGCATGCCCAGGGCCGGGCCGCCGAAGGAGCGGGGAATCCCCAGGCTCTGCCCCTCGCCGGCCGCGATATCGGCCCCCTGGCTCCCCGGGCTCTTCAGGAGCCCGTACGCCAGCGCCTCGGTGAAGCCCGCGACCAGGAGCGCGCCCCCGGAATGGGCCTGCTCCGCCGCTGCCTGCAGGTCTTCGATGCAGCCGAAGAAGTTCGGCGACTGGATGGCGATCGCAGCCAGATCATGCGCATCTGCCAGTCGTCCGATGTCCGTCGTTCCCGTTTCCAGACAGGGGATCTCCAGGAGTTCATACCCGGTGGGGGCGAAGTAGGTCCGGACGACCTGGCGGTAGTGGGGGTGGATCGCCCGGGAGATCGCCGCCCTCTTCCGGCCGGTGATGCGGATCGCCATCAGAAGCGCCTCGGCGAGCGCCGTCGCGCCGTCGTAGTGGGAGGCCGTGGCCACTTCCATCCCGAGCAGCCGGGCCGCCAGGGTCTGGTACTCGTAAATCCCCTGCAGCGTCCCCTGGAGCATCTCCGGCTGGTAGGGCGTGTAGGAGGTGACGAACTCGGAACGGCCCAGAAGCGCCGAGACCGTCGCGGGGATGTAATGGTCGTAGCTCCCGGCACCCAGGAAGAGGGAATGGTCCGGTGGGACAGCCATCCGGCCGGCGAGTTCGCCGACATGCCCCTCCAGCGCCCATTCGCTCATGGCGGTAGGCAGATTCAACGCACCCCCGAAACGGCAATCCGCCGGTATTGAAGAGAAGAGGTCGTCGAGCTTTTTCTGGCCGACCACGTCGAGCATGGCGGCGATATCCGCCTCGGTGTGGGGCAGGTAGCGCATCCCTAAGCCCCTCCCTTCAAACGGGCGCGGTAGCCCTCCGCCGTCAGGAGTTGGGTAAAGGCCGCGGGGTCGTCGGGTTTCACTTGGACCATCCAACCATCGCCATAGGGGCTCTCGTTCAGCAGGGCGGGGTTGTCCGCGAGCGGGCCGTTCACGGCGGCGATTTCCCCGGAAAGGGGCATGAAACATTCGGAGACCGATTTCACCGACTCCACCGTGGCAAAGACCGCACCCTGCGCGAATCGCGCCCCGACGGCGGGCAGTTCCACATAGACGACGTCTCCGAGTTGGTCCTGGGCGTAATCGGTCAGACCCACGCGCGCCAGGTCACCCTCCAGACCGACCCATTCATGATCCGCACTGTACCTGAGCTCCTCGGGCAACCGGACATCCTCGATCTTCTTCATCGTTCCTCCAGTAAGTTATGATAGGACCCCGGCAGGAGTGCCTGCCGGAGTCGATCCACGCCTGTCATGAAAGCGCCTATATCAGCCGGTGCAGCTTGTCCATCACGTCGCCAAACCGTTCCTCGGTGAAGCAGTAGCACATCGTCAGAAACCGCTTCCGGAATGCCGCCACCTCATCCCGGACCGATCGGCCGTCCGTCACGACATCATGGATGTACTGGGCAAGGGTCCGGAAATCGTCCGGCTCCATACCGAAGCGGGTCATCTCCTGCACCCCCAGCCTGAGTGCACCGGCTGCCGTGAACCCCTCTTCGTCGGGCGCCGCCTGGTAGTTGCAGATGATGTTGCTTTCTTCGAGACGGCGTGCCGCCTCCACGCCCTTCGCATACTCCACCTTCACGACCACCTGGTGGGTCTCCGTGAAAGCAATCGCCGGATCCCCCGCCACCCGCAGCCCCGTCTCCCGGAGCGCCGCGGCAAAGGCCTTGGCATTCCCGATGACCGCCTGCTGGTAAGGGTCCCGGAAGGCGTTCATCTCGTAGGCGGCCATGAGCAGCCCGAGCAGGGTCCCCAGGTGATGGTTGCTGACGCTCCCCGGGAAGGTCCGGTTCTCCACGAACTCCCAGAGGGCGTACTCCTTCTCCTCCTCCCGCCAGTTCCCGGCCACGACGCCCCGCTGCGTGCCGAAAAAGGTCTTGTGGGTGGAGCCGGTGACCAGATCCGCCCCTTCGGCGAAAGGCTCCTGGAAATGGGGTCCGACCAGTCCCAGAACGTGGGCCATGTCGTAGAGGATGATGGACCCGATCTTCTGCTCCTGGAGGAACTCCCGGATCTCCCGGACCGGTTCGCGGTGCAGGACCATGCTCTTGCCGAAGATGATCAGCTCGGGCCGGTGCTCGTCGATGACCCGCAGCGCTGCCTCCACGTCGATCTTGTAAGGATTCTCCGGCAGAACCGGAAAGTTCACGACCGCCGGCTTTTCCGTGCGCGGATCGATCCTGACGAAGTTGTGCAGCGCGCCCATGGGCTGGGCGCTCAGGTGGCCGCCCCGGATCAGATGGTTGTTCAGGACCGGGCCGATCCGCCGCTGTTCCGCTTTCGTGTCGCCGCGGTTGAGATAGTCGACGAGGGCGCTGAAGACCACGGCATTGGCCATCTGCCCGCTGATCACCCGGGGTTCGACCTTCCGGCATCCCAGGTAGCGCGTCATCTCTGTCCGGAGAAGGTTCTCGACCTCCTCGATGAACGCCGTTCCTTGATAGTAGAAGATGTCCGCATCGTAGTACGAACGGACGGCGCGGTGCTCGGCATAGCGGTGGGCCGGGTCCATCATGGTCAGGCGCCGCACCATCGGCGAGACGGTCTGTTCGGATGGAATGAGATTGACGCACTCCGTCTGCCGCCAGCGGGTGTTCCGGACCGCCCGGGTCAGCAGGTCGAGGGCCTTTCCCGGCCACGCATCGGTAGGCGGTTCCTTCCCGCCCTCCGCCGGCCGCGGCAGAATCGGCATGGCATAGGGCGGCGTATCGGAGCGCAGATGCCAGGGGACCACGACGGCATCGACCCGGTTTCCCCGGATCTCGATCCCGACCAAATCGTCTTTCTTCAGGCGGCTGTCCACCAGCATCAGGCCTATCGCCCGCATCTCCCTTTCGCCGGTGAAACGGGTTGAAAGCCCGGTGCCGTCGGTCTTCCAGCAGGGGACCATCGTCCCGCTCGTCACGAAGCCGACCTCCTCCGCGCCCTTGAAGACGCGAAATCCCGCCCTGGCGATCCCCTTTCCGCGCAGGGCGAAGGGGACGATCCTCCGGGGGAGATCCGTCAACAAGCGGTAATCCTCTTTCTGAATCCCCTTCCAGGCATCCCATTGGCGGGTCAGGACCTCGCGGCCGATGAACTCCCCCTTCAGCGGCGAGAGACTGACGGCGAAACGGGCGAGCGGACAGGCGAAGATGGGGATCTCACTGCCTGCAGGGTCCTTGCCCAGTTCATGGCCGTAGAGGGGCAGGCCCGCCTCCAGCCGCAGGGTGTCCCGCGCCCCCAGCCCCACCGGGACCGCCCCCCTCTCTAGGCAGAGGTCCCAGAACCGCGGCGCATCGGCCGCATCCAAGAAGAATTCGAAACCGAGCGGCTCTCCCGTGTACCCGGTCCGGGAGATCCGCAGCGTCTTCCCCTGGAAGGAGGCGGATGTCAGGGCGTTCTTGAGGGGCTCCGGCAGACCGTCGGCGCCGATGAGCGCCTCGAGAATAGCCCGCGAAGCAGGACCCTGGAGCGAGATCATGGCAACCGATCCGGAGACATCCTCCATTTCCGCCCCCGGAAAGCGGGGCAGCAGAGCGGAGAGATGCCGCCAATCGGCGGCCCGGTTGGCGGCATTCACCACGAGCAGGTATTCGTCCGGCAAGAAACGGTAGAGATAGGCGTCGTCGATGGCGCCCCCCCGGTCGTCCGGGATCATCGTATACTGCGCAAAACCGGCATCCAGCGCAGCGGCATTGTTGGAGAGAACGTGCTGCAGGAAGGCCAGGGCCCCGGCCCCGCGGACGACGAATCGCCCCATGTGGGAGACGTCGAAGAGGCCCGCCGACTTCCGCGTGGCAAGATGCTCCTCCACGATCCCGGTTTTATACTGGAGCGGCATGTGCCAGCCGCCGAAATCGACCATGGTCGCCCCCAGGGCGACGTGTCGGTCGTGCAGAACGGTCTTATTCAGGTCACCCATGACTTCTTCCTCTTCCATCTCCCATGCGGGGATTCAGAATCGTTTTGCGGTCCGCCGATCCGCCGCCGGCCTCTGTCGAGATGCCGCGAAATGCCCGGCAGGACGGACCACTAAAGAATATACGGAACCCTCAGGTTATAGCTCTTGTAGACCACGAAGGTTTCCGCGGATTGCACATCCGAAACCCGTGACATCTCCTCGGTGAAAAACCAGAGGAGATCGTGCTCATCGTTCAAAAGCACCGTCAGGATCAGGTCGTACCGTCCGGTCACCACGCAGACCGAGACGACATTCTTCAGGCGGCTGATCTCCTCTCCCTTGTTGACCAGATCCATCGTACCGAGTTTGATGCCCACCATAACCAGCCGATGCCCCGGAATGGCCTCGGGGTCCACGAGCCCCGTCACCTCGAGCACCCCCTCTTCGGTCAGACGGTTGACCCGCGCCCGGACCGTGTTTTCCGTGATCGACAGATCATCGGCAATCGCCTTGAAGGATTTGCGGCCGTCCCGCAGATGCTTGATGATGGCCAGGTTGGTTTCATCGATTTTCATTGTTCTTCCCCTCAGGTGGGCAACATACATCCGATTGATCTATCTGTCAATTAAATACTCGCATATTGTTGTTTGCATAAAAAAATTGTGATAATATTTCGCCAAACATCGTTTTCAGAAAACAGGAGGAGGTGTCTCATGCCGGAGGAATTCAACATCGTGGTGGTCGGGGCAGGGCCCGGAGGCCATGCGGCGGCGGTTCGGGCGGCCCAACGGGGGGCGCGGACGGCGATCGTCGAGCAGCAGGGGTGGGGCGGAACCTGCACCCATCGGGGATGCATTCCCACCAAGGCGCTGCTCTCGTGCAGTAAGCGTTACGCGGAGCTCAAGAAGCTCGGGCGGATGGGCGTTCGGGTGGCGGACCCTACCTTCGATTATGCGGCGATGAAGCGGCATCAGGAGCAGATCGTGAAGATCTCCGCGATGGGCGTCGGGAAGTCCCTGACGGAGAGCGGCTGCGTGATGAAGAACGGCACGGGGCGCATCCTCTCCCCGGGCGAGGTGGAATGGACCGCCCCGGATGGAGCCTCTTCCACTCTCTCGGCCCGGAATCTGATCGTCGCCTGGGGGTCGGAACCCAGCCTGCCGCCCGGCGTGATCCTCTCGGAGCGGATCCTCACCTCCGACGGCCTCCTCTCCCTTCCGACGCTGCCGGCGAGCCTTCTCATCGTCGGGGGGAGCGTCATCGGCGTCGAGTTCGCGACACTCTACGCGGAACTGGGCGTCCGGGTGACCCTGATCGAAATGTTGGGGCAGATCCTTCCCGGCGAAGACGCGGAAGCAGCGACGCTGCTGACGCAGGAGTTGAAGAAGCTGGGGGTCGTTGTCCACACGAATGTACGGATGGAATCGATCCGGGAGACCGGCGCAGGGGTGCAGCTCCTCGCCGTTCCGGCTGGGCGCGCTGGCGAGATCCCGCCCGCCCGGGAGGCTTCCGGCCCCGGGACGCCGGACAGCGGCTCCGGAAACGCCCCGGGGATCTCACCATCCGGCACCCTCGATCTCTCCGCGGATTATGCGCTGATCTGCACCGGGCGAAAACCGCGGCTTGATGAAGCGCAACTGAATGCCCTGGGGATACGCTACGACCGGCGGGGCGTCAACGTCGATGAGCGGCAGATGACGAACGTTCCCTGGATCTACGCCATCGGCGACGTCACCGGCGGGATGATGCTCGCCCACCGGGCGATGCGGCAGGGGAAAATCCTGGCCGACCGTCTCTGCGGCAGCGGCCAAGCTGTCTATCGGGAGGAGGCGCTCCCCGACGTGGTCTATACCCACCCGCAGGTCGCCCGGGTCGGCCTGACCGAGGAGCAGGCCCGCCGACAGGGCATCGTTCCCGAGGTCCACCGGGCGGATTTCGCCGCCAACATCACCGCCCGCACCGCGCTTCTGGGCCCCGGCTTTGTCAAGCTGCTCTTCGATGGAGAGAAGCAGACGCTGGCGGGAGCGACAATCGTGGGCGACCAAGCCGGCGAGCTGATCGCGCCGCTCGGCCTCGCGATCTCCGCGGGCCTCGATCGCCGGCAGCTCGAGGAATGGATCATTCCCCACCCAACGCTGAGCGAGGTGCTGAGTCTTTAGAAGAGGTGTTCGCCGGCGTCGAAGAACCGCTTGAACCCGTCCCGGTCCACGGCCCCGGCCGCGATCCTCGCCACCCCTTTTTTCAGCTCCTCCGTGCCCGTGGCGATCGAAAGCCTCAGGTAGTGGAACGGCTCCGCGCCGATCCGGCCGAAGGATTTGCGGTCCATCGTCGCCACACCGTGAACGTACAGGAGGAACATCTGGAACAGGGTCGAGGGACTGGTCTTCCCCCGGATCGCCTCGGGGAGCCCCGCGAAGGCCTTCAGGATCCCCAGGTACCGGCAGGCCCCCTCCACGTTGGGAAAGACGTAGAAGGTCCCTTTCGGCTTCAGGCAGCGGATCCCCGGAATTCCATTCAGTCCGTCCACGACCAGATTGCGGCGCAGCTGGAAGATTTCCACCATCTTCCGGATCGCGACCGGCCCCTCGGGAGATTCCAGCCCCAGGCGCACCCCCTCCTGATTGTAGGCGGCGGTGCAGGAGAAGTAGTTGATGTTGAGGTTCTTGAAGACCTCCGCCTCCTCCCGCGTGGGGAAGAGGGCCCAGCCGATCCTCCCGCCCGTCCAGGCGAAACTCTTGGAGGCGCCGCTGACGATGATCGTGTCGCGCTCCATGCCCGGGCAGGAGGCGATGCTGTGGTGGACGTGGCCGTCGAAGAGGATATGCTCGTAGATTTCATCGGAGTAGATGCGGACGTCGCCGCTGCACCGACTCCGGATGACCGCAGCGATCTCGGCCAGCTGCTCGGGGGATGCCACGCCCCCGGTCGGGTTCGAGGGGAAATTGAGGAAGATCAGCTTGGTCCGTTTGGTCAGGACCGACGCGAGCTGTTCGCCGGAGAGGGAAAATTCGTTCTCCTCTCTTAGATGGAGGGGGACCGGCGTCGCGCCGACGTAGGGAACGAAGGATTCGTAGATCGGAAAACCGGGGCTGGGATAGACCACCTCGTCCCCCGGACCGCAATAGGTCTGTTGGCAAAGGCCGATCGGAGGTTTCCCTCCCGGGAAAACGACCACCCGCTCCGCCTCGGCTTTGATCCCCCGCGTGTCGGAAATCTGTTTCGCGATCGTCGCCCGCAGGGCAGGTATCCCCTGGGGATCGCAGTAATGGGTGTTGTCCAGATCGATCTGGCGTTTGACCTCCTCCTTGATGAAACCCGGAACGGGGAAATCGGGCTCGCCGATATTGCACTTGACGATCTCCCGGCCGCTCTCCTCAAGCTTTCGGATTTGAGGTCCGATCTTGAATGCATTTTCACTGTCGATACGCATCGCCCTGTCCGAGTACAGTGCCATTTTTCATCCTCTTTTCCGATCCACGATCGATCCTGATTTCTACGAGACCGCACCGGAAAATGAAAAACAGGGCACTCGGCCGCGGCCGAGTGCCCTGTTCGTCTGGGAGAGGGTCATCCAAATAGGGAAAGTATCGTATGGCTTTTATACGCACTTTTCATATTCTCGCCTTTCGCAATGCCCCCAAACATACCCCCAAAATCAGACGCATTTCCCTTCATTTATTGTTCGTTCAATTCCTGGAGAAGCGAGTTTATCGCACAAAGCATCGATATCGTCA
>JAJFTY010000042.1 GCA_021372695.1 Deltaproteobacteria bacterium | reverse complement strand
GTGAAGGCCGTGGCCACCCACGACGGCATCACCCTCTCGGGCACCGTCTCCGGCGCAGGCAATCTCACCCAGATTGTGAAATTAGCAGAGGCCTACGCGCCGCTCGACAAGACCACGAACAAACCCCGGATACTGAACATGCTTCAGACGGGCGGTCTCCATCAGGTCATGCTGGAGGTCCGCGTTTCGGAAATGTCGCGGACACTTATGCAGCGCCTCGGCGTCAATCTGACTGCCGCTTTTACCAACAGGGGCAATACATTCGGATTGTCTTTTCTCAAAGATCCGGCAACACTTCCCAATAGCATCCTCAGCGGGATTTTCCATACCGGGGATGTAAACTGGACCGTGTTGATCGATGCCCTCAAGGAAAACGGCCTGACGAAGGTCCTGGCCGAACCGACCCTGATCACCCTGAGCGGTCGCTCCGCCAGCTTCCTGGCCGGCGGCGAATTCCCGATTCCCGTCCCGCAGAACTCGGGGGGGAGCACGACCATCACGATCGAGTACAAGACCTTCGGCGTGGGCCTCAACTTCACGCCCACCGTGCTGGACAACGGAAAGATCAGCATGATGGTCAACCCCGAGGTGTCGGACCTTGACTTCACCCGCGCCATTTCTCTCCAGGGCTACATCATCCCCAGCATCAACACGAGGCGCGTCTCGACGGTCATCGAGCTGGGCGACGGGCAGAGCTTCGCCGTCGCGGGCCTGCTCAAGGACGACCTGCGCGAGGTCGTGTCGAAGTTCCCCTTGCTCGGGGATATTCCGATCCTGGGGGCGCTGTTCCGAAGCTCGGAGTACCAGAAGAACGAGACCGAGCTGGTCATCATCGTGACGCCGCACCTGGTGAAACCGCTCGACATGGCGAAGCAGACGCTGCCCACGGACGCCTTCATCGAGCCCGACGAATTCGAGTTCTACCTCCTGGGGAGCATGGAGGGCCGTGGCAAGGGTGACGGCGACAAGCCGACCGCCCCCGCTGCCGCGATCCCCGGCTTGAAAAAGGGAAGCGGCCTCGAGGGCGATTTCGGATACATGAAACCCTGAACATTGTGAAGGAGAAAATCATGAAAAATACCATTGCCATGATCGCGCTGGCGGCTTTCGCCGCAGGCCTGCTGACTTCCTGCGCCTCGCCGACCCGGCTCGAGACGGATTACGGCACGTCTTACAAGCTGCAGAAGTACAACCAGATCGCGAACCCCGATGCGGAGAAGAACCTGAAACCCGTCGAGGGGCTCGACGCCCAGGCCGCGGCAGCGGCCATGACCAAGCGGCAGAAGGAATTCGAGAAGCAGGAGAAGGCGCCCTCGTACATTTTCAATCTTGGCACGACGGGCAAGTAACGGCATTGATGACTGAGGAGACATGACATGCGCCGATATCGACTAAACGGCAGGAAAGACAGGGGAAACACGGCCGTGGAGTTCGCGTTGACGCTGCCCATCTTCATCATTCTCTTCATTGGGATCATCGAGTTCGGGTGGTATTTCTTCGTGCAGCACACCGTCCAATACGCCACCCGCGAGGGGATGCGCCTGGCGCTTGTCGGGCGCACGATCGCTGATCCATCCAACCCGGGGAACAACCTGAGTCGCGAGGCCTCGATCATCCAGACGATCAAGAACAACGCGATGCTTCCGGTGATCCGCGATGGTGTCCTGGTGTCCATCTATCCGTTGAGCACCGGTTACAACGACCCCAACGGATGGGAGACGCAGCAGGATGCCGGCGACCCCGGGGAGTACATGCGGGTGCGAAGCCGCTATATCCACACTTTTTTTACCCCGCTGATCGGCGGTTTCTTCGGCGGGGGTGGCATTACGATCCAGGCGGAGGGGACCTACCGGAATGAGCTGTTCAACTGACGGTCGTGCTCGTCCGCGCCGGGAATCGTAACCCGAGGGGGTGAAGGACCATGATGTTGCGAAAGTTGGGGATTGACGGTGAGCGGCGGCGCAACGAGCGCGGGGCAGCGCTTGTGGAACTGGCCCTCCTGCTTCCGATTCTTGTGGTTCTGGCTTTCGGTGTCATCGA
>JAJFTY010000031.1 GCA_021372695.1 Deltaproteobacteria bacterium | reverse complement strand
GACTATGTAAGCTGGGGCAGGCTCGCCGATTCGCTGCTCTTCACCGGATTTTCCGTTCCGCTCCTCGATTATATCGTCAAGACGGTCCTCATGGATCGGGTGCTCGGAATCACGACGGCCACGAATCCGACGCTTCTCTATACCGCCATGGCCCTGACCAACGGCCTCTACCTCTCCAGCCACAACGCTTTCCGGGGGCTGCCGAAAGGGGCGATCCTGGGGAATTTCTTCCGGAGCGCGCTCTCGATTCCGCTCGCCATCGTCTTCAATGCCGTGATCTACGGCATCCTGTTCCAAGCCGGGGTCCCGGGAATCAACGACGTTCTCCAGAAGTGGGCGGCGGTGATCTCGAAGGGGGCCTCGGATTGCGTCGCGGGCGTCATCGAAGGCCTGGCCGACCGGTATGAAAACATCCATGCCCGTACGCGGGACTACATGGCAAAGCTGTGCCAGCTCTTCGACATTTACGCCCGCCTCGAACTCCTGTTCCCCGAAACGGATGTCCTTTCGATGCTCGAGTCCCCGAAAAAATTCATCCAGACGATCAACGCCGAGGCCCGGGACCTGGAGAGAATCATCATCATCAATGCCCTCGATCTCCTCTACTTCTGGATGTACCAGCCCCGCTCCCGAAGCGTCCTCAAAGCCCGCGTCCGGACCATGTCGGAGGAGGAGCGGCAGATCTTCATCCGTTCGCAATGCATCCTGCAGCGCGAGCGGGAGATCAGCCAGCTCTTTCTGGACGGCATCATCGGTAGGAATTTTTCCAAGGGCCTCGCCTTCTACCTGGACCGCTACCGGGAATACCTGGCGGCCCTGAGACAGTTCCCTCTGCGGGACCAAGCCGTCCCGCTTCCGTAACCGTCCGGGCCGATCGAATATCGATGAGTGCCGCCGCCCCCCTTTGGGATTGACCGGATAGATTTCGCCCCCATGGCCGTTGTCGGGTATGTTCCGAATCAGCCATGGCCCGGCCTTCCGGCCACGGCCGAGGCTCCGCGGAGATCCTCCCGTCAGGGGTTCTCCGCTTCACGCGCGCGGTCGATCCGGTTCAGGGCGTTATGGGGTGCGAGCCCCCGGCTCACCCGGCCGATATTCTCCCGGAAATAGGCGTACCGCTTTTGATGAAACTTGAATCCGTCCGGCATCCCGGCCGTGTGCGGGGTCAGGATCACGTTCTCGAACCTGCGGAGCAGGCTCTCCTCAGGCAGCGGTTCCTTTTCGAAGACATCGAGCCCCGCCCCGGCGATCTTCCCCGCTCGCAGGGCCGCGATCAGCGCCGCCTCGTCCACGATGGCTCCCCGTGCCGTATTGATCAGGAAGGCGCCGGGCCTCATCAGATCGAATGCCCGGGCTCCGATCAAATGGCGGGTCTCCCGATTCAGTGAACAATGCAGGGTGACCACATCGGAGAGCCGAAGCAGCGTCTCCAGGTCGGTCATCTGAACCCTGTCGTCCGCCGCGACAGGATGAACGGCATATCCCAGCACCTTCATCTCCAGGGCCAGCGCCCTGCGGGCGACCTCCCGGCCGATCTGCCCCATCCCGACGATCCCCAGGCTCTTTCCGGAAATCTCGGCGCCCGCATAGTCGAAGCCGTACGCCCCCCGCTTCAGCATGCCGTCCATGCGGACGATGTTCCTGTACCAGCAGAAGATGAACGCGAGCACATGCTCGGCCACCGCAACGGCGTTCACTCCTGCCGCATTGGCGACATAGACGCCCCTTTTCGTGCATTCCGGGATCGCCACGTTGTCGTAGCCTGCCCCGGTCTGGACAAGCCTCAGCCTAGGCGCCCGATCCAGGAGGGGCGCGTCGACGACCGCGTGTTCGGGGATGATCACCTCCGCCTCGGCCAGCGCCGGCTCCGTCTCGGCCGCAGTGCCGACAGCCACCTGCCACGCCGCGGGGAACTGGCCCACGATCCGCTTCCTGGCCGTCTCGGAAAAATCGCCGATGATCACGACGTTCATGCTTCCCCCGACCCTATCAGGCCTTCGACCTCCAGGAGCCGCTCCAGAGAGTCGATCACGGGCGCGGAGGTCTCCACCTGGGGCCAGTTCCGCCGCAGGGAGCGGTGGCGGAGCCAGATGGGGTGCATCCCCACAGCCTGCGAACCGCAGACATCGATCCGCCAGTCGTCGCCCACGTAGACCGCCTCGTCCGGGGCGATCCCCAATCGCTCCAGGCAGAGGCGGAAGGGAAGCGGGTCGGGCTTCGCCGGAATCCCCCCTTCGCCGGCCACGACGATCTCTTCGAAAAACCCCGTCAACTCCGGGTAGTGGCCGATGCGGTGCTGCCCTTCCGCCGTCTGCCCCTGGGCGTTGGTGATCAGGGCAAGCCGGTATCGCCCCCGCAGGGCCGCGAGCACGGACTCCGTCTCGGGAAAGATGCGGGTCATCGCCCTGACCCTCTCCCAGTATCGGGCCTCCCACTGTTCGAGAAGGGCGTCATCGGGTGTGCGGCCGTAACGGTTGAACAACGACGCCAGGAGCCTCTTACGGGAGAAGTCGGAGCGGGCATGGAAACGGGCCCGGATCTCCCGGTAGACAGCGAGAAACGCCTCTCCATCCCGCACGCCCAGGACCTGGCAGGCACTTTGCTGCGCCTCTTTTTCCGCCGTCCGGAAACCGTCGGCCGAATCGACCAGCGTCTGACCGAAATCAAAGACAATCGCTCGGATCATTCCTTCGTTTCTCCATCCGGCTGCTCCCGGAGATCGGCGGCGGTCGCTTGACGCTTTAGAACATTGCCCGGCGTGAGCAGGTTTCGTCACCCCTCCGT
>JAJFTY010000030.1 GCA_021372695.1 Deltaproteobacteria bacterium | reverse complement strand
GACTATGTAAGCTGGGGCAGGCTCGCCGATTCGCTGCTCTTCACCGGATTTTCCGTTCCGCTCCTCGATTATATCGTCAAGACGGTCCTCATGGATCGGGTGCTCGGAATCACGACGGCCACGAATCCGACGCTTCTCTATGCCGCCATGGCCCTGACCAACGGCCTCTACCTCTCCAGCCACAACGCTTTCCGGGGGCTTCCGAAAGGGGCGATCCTGGGGAATTTCTTCCGGAGCGTGCTCTCGATTCCGCTCGCCATCCTCTTCAATGCCGTGATCTATGGCATTCTGTTCGAAGCCAGCGTCCCGGGGATCAACGACGTTCTCCAGAAGTGGGCGGCGGTGATCTCGAAGGGGGCCTCGGATTGCGTCGCAGGCGTCATCGAAGGCCTTGCCGACCGGTATGAAAACATCCATGAACGAATCCGGGATTATACGGCAAAGTTATGCCAGCTTTTCGACATTTACGCCCACCTCGAACTTCTGTTCCCCGAAACGGACGTCCTTTCGATGCTCGAGTCCCCGAAGAAATTCATCCAGACGATCAACGCCGAGTCCCAGGACCTGGAGAGGATCATCATCATCAACGCGCTCGATCTCCTCTACTTCTGGATGTACCTGCCGCGTTCCCGGAGCGTCCTCAAAGACCGCGTCCGGACCATGTCAGATGAGGAGCAGCAAATCTTCATCCGTTCGCAGTTCATTCTCCAGCGCGAGAGGGAAATCAGTCAACTGTTCATTGACGGAATTATCGGAACCAACTTTTCTAAAGGGCTAGCCTTTTATCTGGATCGTTACAAGGAGTACTTGGATACCCTGAAACAGATGACTCTTCTGAAAAGTGGGGGCCCGATAGAAAGAATACAAAAAATTCGTTCCATTTGGCACCAGATCACTGACTGATCCAGCTACCAGAGTTAGGGATAGCTGAGATGCAGGGGCTGTAAACAGTCCCGTTCTACGTGGTTAGTTATGAAAAAAGGAGGGTTTGGTTATGGCGGTGATCACAATCTCTCGGAAGATGGGAAGCCTGGGAACCGAGATTGCCCAGGAAGCGGCCGGTAAACTCAAATACGAATATCTGGATAGGGAGGGGATTGAGCGCGGGCTTACCGCTCATGGCCTGGCAGTACCAGAAGTGGATAAATTTGATGAAAAAAGCCCCCCCTTCTGGGTCAATTGGCAGAACCAGGGCCGGAAGTTCTTCCGCGCGATGCAAATAGTAATTTACAGAGCCGCCCGCAAGGGCAACGTGGTGATCGTTGGCCGTGGTGGACAGGTTCTCCTGAGGGGAATTCCCGGTGTCTTTCATGTCCGAATCAATGCTCCGCTTCAGGATCGCGTCCAGCGCCTCATCACGAAGGACGGAGGTAACGAAAAAGAATTATTGCGAATCCTGAAACAGAGTGACCGAGACTCGGGGGGATTCATCCGGGCCTTTTTAGATGCGGATTGGGAGAATGAAGACCTCTACGATCTCACGATCAATACACGTCATCTTACGGTCGATCTGGCCGTCGATATGATTTCGCTTACGATTCCCGTCGTTGAGGCGATGAAGGACATCCAGAGATCTCGGGAGCTATTGGATGACTTGATCCTTCAGAAGAAGATCGAAATCGTCCTACTGAATGCGAATTTCAAAAACGTCCTTGTCGAGGTGGCGGGCGGGGTCGCAACCCTGCGTGGGAATGTGTCATCCAGCGTGGAAGCCTCAAATTATGTGAACCTGGTTTCAGGTGTGGAGGGCGTTCAGAAGGTCAACAGTTATATGGCCATTTATACGCACATCGGCACGTAACCTATCCGCAAGAATTTCCGATATTTTCCCATTCTCATGGCCCTGGGGAGAATGGAAAGGCATATATGCATGGGGGATGATAACTCATCTATACGATCTCATTCATATATTACCACACGAGAGCGGAGCGAGTGGGGGCAAACGCGGAAAATAACAGGTTGGTTCGTCCGGGAGACGATGTTCAAAGACATGAGCGATATCAATTAGTAAACTGGGGGAGGCCGAAGAGCCGGCACGTGTTCTCTTCCGTCTGCCGCTCCAACGCCTCGACGGGCACGTCCTTGAGTCCGGCCAGGCAGCGGGCCGTCTCCAGGACATAGGCCGGTTCGTTCCGTTTCCCCCGCCAGGGCTGGGGCGCCAGGTAGGGGGCGTCGGTCTCGATCAGCAGCCTCTCCATGGGGATCTGCCGCGCCACCGCCCGGAGCTGATCCGATTTCTTGTAAGTGACAGGGCCCGCTACGGAGAGATAAAACCCCATCGCCAGACACTCCCGGGCCATTGCCTCGTCCCCCGAAAAACAGTGGAGGACGCCCCGCAGATGCCCCTTCGCCTGCCGCAGCATCCGGAGGGTCTCCGCATGGGCCTCGCGGTCGTGGATGATCACGGGCAGGTCCAGTTCGAGGGCCAGGTCGAGCTGCTCCGCAAAACCGCGGAGCTGAACCTCCCGCGGGGAGTGGTCGTAGAAAAAATCGAGGCCGATCTCCCCGATGGCGACCACCTTCTCCTGTCTCGCGATACCCCGGAGGGCATCATAGGTCCCGGGGTCGATCTCCTTCACCTCATGGGGGTGGATGCCGACGGCCGCATAGACCCGGGGATGGAGACGGGCGATCTCCGCGGCCTTTTCGCAATCGGGAATCGTCGTCCCGACCGTGATGATCGCCGTCAGGCCGGCCGCCGCCGCCCGGGCGATGACCTCCTCCCGGTCGCAGTCGAACTCCGTCATCTCCAGATGGGCGTGGCTGTCGATCGCCATCGTTCTCTCCCTAAAGCATTCCCGCCAGGCGGCGGCTGACCGTTTCGGCCTCCGCGGCCATCCGGGCGATCAGCTCCGCCACGGCGGGCTCGTCATGGATGAGGCCCGTTGCCTGGCCCGCAGGGAGCACCCCTTCCACCTCATCCCCCGCCTCCGTCGCGGCCAGCACCTTTCGAAAGGCATTCGCGAAATAGGCCAGTTGCCGGGCGGTCTTCCAGCCCGAGGCGATGACCCCGATGCAGAGCTTCGTAAACGGCAGGTGCATCTGCCGGGCGATGAGCCGGGCATTGAAAAAAGCTGCAACCGGGTTGAGGGGCCGCGCGATCACCCGCCGCGCCGCAGGCGTGTCCAGGACCCGGCAGGGGATCCCGTCGAAACGGGGTGAGTAGAGGGTATCTCCGACCCCCTTCGAGATCGCCAGTTGTTTGAAATTGGCGTGCAGGGCGCTCTCCCGGGTATTCATGAAGCGGGTCCCCATGGCGATCCCCTCCGCCCCCAGGGCCAGGGCCGCCGCGAGCCCCCGGCCGTCGGCGAAGCCACCGGCCGCGATGATGGGGATGTCGAGCGTATCGGCGAGTGAAGGGATTAGGACGAGCGAGGTCGCCGGGCCGCCGTGTCCCGCAGCCTCGTGGCCCGTCGCGATGACGGCGTCGGAACCGTAATCCTGCGCTCTTTTCGCGTGATAGGCGTTCGTCACGGTGGCGACGACCCGGCCCCCGTAGGCGTGAGCTGCCCGGACGAGCCAGTCCCCCTTGCCGAGGGCGAAGTTGATCACCGGAACCCGCTCGGCGAGAAGCACCTCCGCGTTCTGCGTCGCGCCGGGGAGCATCAGGGAGGCGTTGGCCCCGAATGGCTTCTCCGTCCGCCTCCGGATTTCCCGGACCCCTTCGCGGGTCTGCTCCGGGTCGAGCGGCCCGGTGGCCAGGATGCCGAGGCCTCCGGCATTCGACACCGCGGCCACCATGGCCGGAACGCTGATCCAGCTCATCCCGGAGAGGAGAATCGGATATTTTATCCCGAAGAGTTCGGTGATACGTGTTTTCAAAACCGCTCCCTCCTTTTTCAATATCGCACGAGACCCTCGCGGAACTCGGAAATCTTGATATTCTCGCAAAAAAACCGTCACCCCGGCGAAAGCCGGGGTCCAGTCATTTCGTAACCATCTAATATTTCTGGATGCCGGCTTTCGCCGGCATGACGCAAGCGGCAGATTTTCGACTTTTCACGAGATCGTCAAGCTTAATCCCGGCACCCGCTTCAGCCGCCGTGAATCAGCCGGCGGGCCTTCTCCAGATGCGCCTCGGCCTCGGCCGCCATCCGTTCGAGGAGCTCCGCGCAGGTCGGGATGTCCCGGATCAGGCCGATCGACTGGCCGACCATCAGCGGGGCGTAATCCACATCGCCCTTCTCCCAGGCCTCCTTGATCCGGGGACCCGCCAGAAGCGGAATCAGCTCCGCGAGCCCCCCGTTCCGCGCCTCGATGGCGAGCACCTCCTCGATCACCCGGTTCCGGAGCGCACGCCCCTGGAGGCCGATCGACTTGCCGAATATCAGGGTTTCATGCTCCTGGCGTCTCAGGAGCTCCTGTTTGATGTTCTCGTGCACCTCGCACTCCTTCGTGGCCACGAAGCGGCTGGCCATCATGACCCCCTGCGCCCCCAGCACGAGCGCTGCGGCAAGCGACCGTCCATCGGCGATGCCGCCCACGGTCACGACCGGGATCTTCACCGATTCGACGATCCGCGGCGTCAGCACCATGGTGGTCACGTCGTCGTTCAACGGATGCCCTCCCTCCTCGATGCCGGCCGCGTAGATGCCGTCATAACCGGCCTTTTCGGCATGGAGGGCGTGGCGCACGGCCCCGACCTTATGGAAAAGCCTCACCCCCGCCTTCTTCAGCAGGTCCACCATCTCCTGTCCGCAGGCCTTGTCCGCCGGCGTGCCGGAGAACTCGATGCCGTCCACCCGTTCCTCGGCACAGACGCGGCAGTAGAGCTTGTGGTGCTCCGGGGTGATCCGGACGGAGGGCAGAAGCGTGATGCTCACCATGAAGGGCTTGCCAGTCAGCCTCCGGGTCTCGCGGATCGCCTCCCGGAAGGATGCCTCGGTCTCATAGTTCCCCGCGGTGAGGTTGCCCATGCCGCCCGCGTTGGAGATGGCGGCGCAAAACCGCGGCTTGCAGAGCCACATCATGGCCCCGCAGAGGATGGGATAGCGGATTCCGAACATCTCCGTGATCGCCGTCTTGAACATGCAGTTTCTCCTTTCTCAGGGTCGTGCGAATCGACTCTTTCCGGATCCGGTTCTGGTGCGGCTTGGAACGCAGGGCAGGACATTGAAACGGCGTTTCCTTTAACACACTTGGAACGGGCGGGCAAGGAGATCCTCGGGGCACGGACGCGGCTCGGGCGGAGTCGCCTCAGCCGCCCTGCTTCATTGCCTGAATCGTCCTGGCCCAGACGGCGCGGAGGATCGTGACATCATGTCCCAGTTCGATCGCCTTGACCCCGAGCTCCTTCACCCGGTGGACGGTCTCCCACTGGGGGAATCCCGCGCCCGGATAGATCACGAACTTGCCATGCTTGTCGGCCGCCTCCACGGTCTTGCGCAGGTTGCCGATCACCTTCTCGTGCCCCGTTTGCAGCGGAAGGCCGAGCGATACGCTGAAATCGGCCGGGCCGAAGAAGACGGCGTCCACCCCCTCGGTCGACAGGATCGCGTCGATGTGGTCCATCGCCGAGATATCCTCGATCATGGGAATGACCAGGGTTTCGGCGTTGCTCCAGGCCATCCACTCGGTTCCACCGTTGACGCCCCACTGTCCCGAAAGGCAGAGCCCGCCATACCCCCTTTTGCCGAAGGGCGGGAATTTGGCCGCCTGGACGATCGCCTCGGCATCCTGCCGGTCATGGACGTGCGGGACGATCACCCCGCCGGCCCCCGCTTCGAGCGCCTTGCGGACGAGATAGGGGTTGTCCCGGTCCACCCTGAGCAGGGGGCAGATGCCCGACAGAAGCGCCGCCCGGATCACGTTCTCCGCTCCCTCATCCTGGCGCCAGGCGTGCTCGTTGTCGATCCGGCAGAAATCCAAGCCCGTGAACCCCGCCACCTCCATGATGGCGGGGCTGAAGCTGTACAGCGCCGTGCCCAGCGCGATTCCGCCCCCCCTGATCTTTTCCCTCAGGCTGTTCTTCCTGAATTCCATATCCTCCTCCAAAACTGATCCGGGATCGATTGCCCGGGACCGTCGATGCGACCTATCCTCTCACGCCCGCGGGTGGCCTTGTCAAGAAAAAATGACCTGCCGTGCCCTTCACGCTTGCCGCAAGACGTAAAATGCGGTATGGCCATAGCCCGAGCTTGGACAAACATCGAGGAGGAGTTTCATGTACAAGATTCTTGTGGTCGAACACATCCATCAGGCCGGAGAGGCGATGATGGCAGAAAAAGCGGAGTTGGTCTTTCCAAACCCCCAAAATGCCGAGGGGATTCTGGCGGTGATTGGCGATTGCGATGCCCTGGTGGTGCGCAATACCCTGATCACCCGGCAGATCATGGAGGCGGCGCCGAAACTCAAGGTGATCGGACGGCACGGTGTGGGTTACGATACCGTCGATACCCAGGCCGCGGCCGATCTCGGGATTCCGGTCGTTTACACCCCATCGGCCAATACGGAGAGCGTCGCGGAGCTGGCGATAGGATTCATCCTCGCCCTTCTGCGGAAGATCCCGCAGGCAAATGACGCGATGCACTCGGAAGAGCTGCTCAGCGACACGGTCACCATGGCGATCATGGCCCGGCGGAAGGGGCTGATCACCGCCGATCTGTGGGGAAAAACCTTGGGGGTCGTCGGGGTCGGAAGGATCGGCTCCTCCGTGTCTCGCAAGGTGATTGCGGCCTTCAACATGCGTGTTCTGGGCTACGACCCCTACGTGGAGGCGGCGACGCTCTCCGGGTACGGCGTGCAGAAGGCCGCAAGCCTGGAGGAGATGCTGCCCCAGTGCGATTTCGTGGTCGTGCACTGCTCGGGCGGCACAGAGACGCGGCGCATGATCAATGCCCGCATGCTGGCCCTGATGAAACCGACAGCGTTCCTGATCAACACCGCTCGCGGCACCATCGTGGACGAGAAGGCGCTGGTCGAGGCGTTGCAGAGCAAACGGATCGCCGGCGCGGCCATCGACGTCTACGACCCGGAACCGCCTCGCCCGGGCAATCCGCTGCTGCATATGGAGAACGTCATCGTGACGCCGCATCTGGGCGCGATGACCGAGGAGAGCCTCCACAACATGGCCACCATGGTGGCTCAGGGCGTCCTGGACGTCCTGGAGGGACGGAAGCCCCAATATCCGGTCATCCCCTGATCCGACGGGCAGATGGGGGGTGGGCTGCCGCCCGCCCCCATTTTCGGGCGGCGCAGCCGGGTGGGCCGGACAGGGATTCCCCCTCCCTTCATCCCCTTCCGCCGGGGAGGGGACGAAGGAAGTTCAAATGTCTTGACAGCCCCGTGGCCGCTCCCTATACTTCGCGCACGTAAAGAGGGGCTCTTATTCAACAAATGATCGTGGAGAAAGGCGGAACGAACATGGCGGGCGTCGATGGAGGTATCCTATTCCCGGCGGAGAGTCTGCGGGGCTGGACAGAGAAGATTTTCCGGAGGGTCGGGGTGAGCGAGGAGGACGCAGCGCTCCTGACGGATTCGCTGATCGAAGCCAACCTCCGGGGCGTGGACACCCACGGCATTACCCGGATGCTCTGCGTCTATGTGGAGCGTATCCAGAAGGGGGTCATGAGTGCGAAGAGCAACCTGACCGTCGTGCGCGAGAAGCGATCCACGGCGATGATCGACTGCCGCAACAGCCTCGGCCAGGTGGGAGCAGCCGCCGCGATGCGGATGGCGATCGACAAGGCACGGGAGACCGGCGTTGCCTTCACCGCCGTGACCCACTCCAACCACTTCGGGATGGGCGCCTACTGGGCCATGATGGCGCTGCCGCACGGCATGATCGGCTTCAGCGCCACCAACGCCCCGGCCGCAGCCGCCCCAACGGGCGGACGCACGGCGATGTTCGGAACGAACCCCTTTGCCGTCGCCATCCCCGCAGGGCGGGAGCGGCCCGTGGTTCTCGACCTGGCCACGACCGTGGTCGCCCGCGGCCGGATCATCCTCCACGCCAAGCAGGACAAACCCCTCGAACCCGGATGGGCCTTCGATGAGCACGGTTTGCCCACCACGGACCCTCACGCCGCACTGAAGGGGCTCCTCGCCCCCATCGGGGGCTACAAGGGCTACGGCATCTCCCTCGCGGTGGACCTCCTCTGCGGTGTGATGACCGGCTCCAATTACGGGATCCATTTCCCCGGCTTCCTGGCCGACAACATGATCGATCCCGGTGACGTCGGGAGCGTCTTTGCGGCCCTGGACGTCGGGAGTTTCATGGATCTGCCTGAGTTCACGGCTGCCATCGACCGGGCGCTCCAGGAGATCAGGAACTCGCCCCGGGCCGAAGGGGTGAAGCGCATCTATATCCCCGGCGAGATCGAGTTCGAAATGAAGGAGGAGCGCCTGGCGAAAGGCATCCCGATTCCGGAGTCTGTGGTCCGGGACTTCATCGCCCTCGGCCGGGAGCTGGCCGTCCCCTTCCCCGAGTCCTGACGGAAGGGGACCGTTAAACGGACGGTCCATTGAGTGGGCTTTTCATCCTCGCTTGCTGTTCTTTCACGGAAGATCTGTCGGAATTGGCGCGTATGTTCGGAACGCATTGCAGGGGACCCGCCATGAATCTCAGAAAAAGGATGTTCGGCCTCTCCATGGAGAACCAGGGACTGCACTACCGTCTCTCCATCATCTTCGCCTTCTTTTTCTTCGTCCCGCTGCTCGGCCTGCTCTACTTCGGCCTCAAATATGACCTCCTCGAAGACCGCTTTCTTCCGGTCTTCATCCTGGCGCTCTTGGCCTCATCTCTTGCCGGGTATGTCCTGATCCGAAAAACCTTCGACCATATCCGGAGGGCGTCCAGAACGATTTCCGACCAACTGTCCCAGGATATCGCGGGATTCCAGCAGCCGACCGAAGCCAATGAACTGCAGGGCATCGTAGACTCTTTTCAGACCGTCGAGCACGAACTCCGGAACCGTTTCAACGACCTCGAAAGAAGGACCGCACAGCTCTCCACCCTGAAGGAGCTTTCCGATCTCTGTTACGTCACGTTCGACAGCGAGGATCTCTTCGCGATCACCCTGGAGAGGGCATTGAAGCTCACCAGCGCCGATGTCGGCTCCATCCTGATCCTGGAGGGAAGGGGCCGGGAAAACTTCGTCGTTCATGCGACCTACGGGCTGGGCGACCTCGTCAAGATCGGGGACCGGGTCGATTTCGCGACGAGCATCGCCAAGTTCGCCGTGATCAACAAATCTCCGCTTCTGATCGGCGACATCGAAAAAGACACCCGCTTCGGTCGGGGAAACCGATCCCATTACGCAACCAAGTCATTCCTCTGCATGCCGCTCAAGGGGATCCAGGAGGTCTTCGGCGTTCTCACCCTCTCCCGCAGGCAATCGGACACCGCCTTCACCACCGAGGACACCGATATTCTCACGCCTCTCCTCTCCAATGCCGCCTTCACGTACGACAACCTGAGCCTGATGAAGCGGGAGCAGAAGAACCACAGGCGGCTGGCAGCGACCATCGGCATGGGCAAGATCCTGGGTTCAAGCCTGAAAAACAGCGAGCTGCTCCACGCCATATTGAACCGTTTCCAGGAAGACGT
Source organism: Deltaproteobacteria bacterium (assembly GCA_021372695.1). Next base: position 15,290 of record JAJFTY010000030.1, on the reverse strand, counting down.
CCCCTTCGATATTGCCGTCATCATGGAAATACGCAAGGAGACCCCCGATCGGGTCGAAATTCTGGAGGTCATCTCCCCCGTCCCGATCGATCTCGACCGGAACGGCGGATTCGCTGTGGAGGGATCTTCGATCGATGGCGTCATCCGGCAGGGAAACATCCTCGCCATCGATCAATCCTCCGCCCTGCGTCATCCGTTGGAGCAGGAACTTCTTGTCAAACCGGGAGTCCAGTACGCGCTGCTTGCCCCACTGAAGATCGGCGGCGTCGTCACCGGGGTCCTTGCGCTCGGCTCCTTCCATGCAGACGCCCTGAAGGGCTATGATGAAGAGCTCGAGGAGATCGCCGCTCTCCTGCCCCTGGCCATCGAGAAGAGCCGCCTCTCCTCATCGGTCACCAAACGGGATCAGGAGATGGCATCGATTCAGCAGATCGGCAGCATCCTTGCCGCTGCGACCTTCGACCGGCAGGAAGTTCTCAAGCATACGATGGACATGATCCGGACGATCGTGAATGTGGAGGCGGGCTCATTGCTCCTGCTGGAAGGGGACGAGCTGGCCTTCAAGGTCGCCTTCAACGTCAATCCCGGAATCAACACGGCGCTGCTCAACTCGTTCCGCACCCGTCTCGGTCAAGGCATTGCCGGCTATTGCGCTGCCCGCGGCGAATCGATCATCGTCAGGGACACACAGGCTTCGCGCCATTTCAGCGACGATTTCGACCGGCAGATCGGCTTCCAGACCCGCTCGGCGCTCTGCGTGCCGCTCATCTCGCGGGGAAAGGTCCTCGGCGTGATTGAGGTCCTCAACAAGTTGAGCGGGGATTTCAACGACGACGACCTCCACCTCCTTCAGTCCATCGCCACCTCGGTCAGCATCGCCCTGGAAAACTCGCAACTCTACCGTGAAACCCTCTCCATGGCCGAACACGAGCGCGGAATCCGGAAGATGTTTCAGAAGTTCGTTCCCCTGGAGATCGTGGACAAGATCATCCACAATGCCGGCGCGGAAAAGCCGTGGATCGAGGAGCTGAAAATCCTCACCCTGCTGAACATCGACATCCGCGGCTTCTCCACGCTCTCCAAGAAAATCGGCCCGCAGCGCACGGTCGCCATCCTGAACCGGTTCTTTTCGACCATGGGCGAGATCGTCTTCAACCATGGAGGAATCGTCGACAAGTACCTCGGTGACGGTTTCCTGGCGCTCTTCGGCGCACCGGTGTCGGGAAACACGGATGCCGACAACGCCATCGCCGCCGCCCTGGAGATGAAGGAGAGTCTGCAGGCCGTCAACGACCACTTTTCCGGGGAACTCGACGCCCCGCTCGCCATGGGGATCAGCATCCATACGGGCGAAGCGGTGGTCGGCAACATCGGGTTCGAGAAGAAAATGGACTATACCGTCATCGGCGACGCGGTGAACGCCGTCTTCCGTCTGCAGGACCTGACCAAATCCCAGCCGAACAGCATCCTCGTCAGTGAGAAGTCGTGTCACGCCGTGGTGGAATCGATCCTCGACCTCCGGGAGATCGGCAAGTGCGACACCGGCGGCCCCCTCGGAGAGCTGCGGATTTACGAGCTCCTCGGCCGGATGGCCCGCGTCAGAGAGGGCTCAGTGCCTCTTTTCCCCGCCGACAGATGCTGAACGGCTCTTTCCTGCGGCCGAAGGGGCGGGTGCCTCCTGGGTCAAGAGAGCGATGACTTCGATGTGGGCGGTCTGCGGAAACATGTCGAGCGGCTGAAGGCGCACCAGCCGATATCCCCGCCCGGCGAGAAGCCGGACGTCCCGGGCCTGGGTCGCGGGATTGCAGGAGATGTAGACGATCCTGTCCGGGTGCAGAGCCGCCACCCCGTCGAGGACCCCCTTGCCGCACCCGTCGCGGGGAGGGTCCAGGATGACCACATCTGCCCTTCTCCGGCGCGCCGCAAACTCCCTCCCGAGGATCTCACCCACGTCCCCGTGGAGGAACTCCGCCTGTGCGAGCCCGGCCCGCAAGAGATTGATCCGTGCGCAGCGGACCGCGTCCCGGTCCCCCTCGACGCCGTAGAGGCGGCCGGCCCGGGGTCCGAGGAAGAGCGAAAACAGGCCCGCGCCCCCGTAGGCATCGATCACCGTCTCCCCTCCTGTCAGGCCGCACAAACCGGCCACCTGGTCCGCAAGCTCGCCGACCAGAGCGGTATTCGCCTGGAAGAATCCCCGGTACGGCACGGTCAGCTTCACACCCCGGACGATGCGCGTGACATCCGGCGGTTGCCCCGGCCCGGCGAAAATCTCTGTCGGCGGCTCTCCCGGTTCGTCGGACCAGATGATCTGGCGCTCGCCCGGGACCCTCATTCCGCCCGCCTGAAGCGCCTTCCGGAATGCCCGGTATTTCTCGTTGATCGACTCCGCAACGATTCCGCAGCGTTCGACTTCGATCAGTTCATGACTGGCCATGGCCATCAGCCCGGCCCGGCGCGGCCCGGCTTGTTCGGAGACGAGATGGAATTCGGCCTTCCCCCGCCAGCCGAAGGGAAGCGGAGAGGGAATCGGCGGTTCGAGAGGGGGACAGGAAACCTGGGCAATCCGCCGGAAAATCTCGGCGATCTGCCTGCCTTTGAGTTCCAGTTGATGTCCGTAGGCGATATGCTGCATCCGGCATCCGCCGCAGCGGGCGTAATCCGTGCAGGCCGGCGGAACGCGGTGGCGTGACGGGGTGATGATCCGGCAAAGACGCCCCCGGGCATACCGTTTCCGGACCTCGGTGACCTCAATCTCCATCGTGTCCCCATCGACGGTGAAGGGGACGAAGAGGACCCCATCGGCAACCCGGCCGACGCCGTCCCCTCCGAAGGCAACGTCAACGATCTCTATTTCGGCCCGGTCGCCGACCTTGAGCCAGGTACCCATCCCGCGATCCATTCCTCCATTTTTGAATCTTCTTAACATCTTCCGGCTGATCCGTAAACCATTTCCCTTTACAACCCCGGCAAATGCTGCTAATGACCTCACGAAAAAAAGAAGGAAGAAGAAATTGCTGGAACACGAAAACATTCATCGCATCGCGCTTGAGGGCCGGGAGATCATTCTCGTCGGCACGGCCCACGTCTCGCGCGAAAGCGCCGATCTCGTCGAGCAGATCATCGACGAGGAGAAGCCGGACACGGTCTGCGTCGAGCTCTGCAAGCCCCGCTACGAGGCGATCCGCCAAAAGGACAAGTGGCAGCAGACCGACATCGTCAAGGTGATCCGCGAGAAGCGGACGAGCATCCTCCTCTCGCAGCTCATCATGGCCTCCCTCCAGCGGAAGATCGCGCAGAAATTCAACATCACCCCGGGCGAGGAGATGCTCCGGGCCATCGCACGGGCCGAGGCGATCGGCGCGGAGGTGGTTCTTGCCGACCGGGAGATCCGGGTCACGCTCCTTCGGACCTGGCGGAAGATGGGTTTCTGGAGCAAGGTGAAGTTCCTTCCCGATGTCCTGATGTCGCTCTTCGCCACCGAGGAGATCACTGAGGAGGAGATCGAGAAGCTGAAACAGCATGACGTCCTCGAACTGGCGCTCCAGACCGTCGGAGAAAAGCTCCCCGGACTGAAGACCACCCTGATCGACGAGCGCGATCTCTACCTCGCCCATACCATCGGCCATGCGCCCGGCGCCCGGATCGTGGCCGTCGTGGGCGCGGGTCACGTTCCCGGCATTCAAAAGCATCTGGGGGAGGAGATCGACATCGCTGCCCTGAACGTGATCCCCGAGAAGGGCATCTGGGGAAAATTCGCCGGCTGGTTTTTTTCTCTGGCCATCATCGGCCTCTTCATCGCCGGCTTCTTCTATTCCGGTTCCCAGGCGAGCCTGAAGATGATCGGCTGGTGGGCGGCCATCACCGCTTCCTTCGCCGGCCTCGGGGCGCTGATCCTGCTGGCCCATCCGCTGACCATTGCGGCCACGGCCCTGGCCGCCCCGATCACGACGCTGCATCCGCTGATCGCGGCAGGATGGGTCGCGGGCCTCACGGAAGCGGCTTTCCGCAAGCCCCAGGTCAAGGATTTTCTCGCGCTCCAGGAGGACATCGTCTCCGTCCGCGGATTCTTCCGCAACAAGATCACGCGGCTGCTCGTGCTGGTCGCCGTCGTCAACCTGACCACCTCCATCGGTACGTTCGTGGCCATACCGGTGATCATGCGGTTCCTTTAGACGGCACAGGGTCTCGCCATGGTCGAAAAGAAATCGATGCTCTGCCCGAACTGCCGCAAGCTGATCAGCAATGATGAGCCGGTCTGCCCCTATTGCGGCATGTCCCGCCCGGGAGCCGCCTGGAAGAGGGGATTTGCGGGCCTGAACTCCTTGGGCCGCCTCGACCCGGTCATGGCGATCATCGTCGTCAACGCTGCCTTCTATCTCCTTTCGATCCTCATCGACCCCGCAGCACTCGGCCTCTCGGCGAACCCCATGACCTTCCTCTCCCCCTCGGACGGAAGCCTCTTCCTCCTCGGCGCGACCGGGACCATCCCCATCGCTTACGGCCGCTGGTGGTCGCTCATCACCGCCTCCTTTCTCCACGGGGGACTCATGCACATCTTCTTCAACATGATGGCCCTGCGGCAGCTCGGCCCCTTTGTGGTCGACGCGTTCGGCTCTCAGCGGTTCTTCATCCTCTACACATGGACCGGCATCGCCGGCTTTCTCCTCTCCGCACTTGCCGGGATTCCCTTCACGATCGGGGCCTCCGCCGCGATCTGCGGCCTGATCGGCGCCATCCTCTACTACGGCAAGAGCCGCGGCGGCTTTTATGGCGAGGCCATCTACCGCCAGGCGATGGGCTGGGTGGTGGGGCTTGTCCTCTTCGGCCTCTTCCTTCCCGGAATCAACAACTGGGCGCATGGCGGTGGCATCGTCTCGGGGATCGCGATCGCGTTCCTGACCGGTTACCATGAACGGAAACCGGAGAGATGGATCCACCGGATGCTCGGCATGGCCAGCATCCTCATCACCGCGGCGGCTCTCCTCTGGGCGGTGATCCAGACCGTGTTTCAGTTCATGGTTTCGCAGCCGATCTGAGCTTTCTGGGCACGGCGCCTCCCCTTTCGCCGCCCTTTCCGGGCCGCCCCGTCCTCTTGGAACCCACCCTTTCCGGCGCGCTTGCCCGTCATTGACAAGAGACCACTCCTGGCCTATGATTCTCGAAAACCGGCCCCCGAAAGGCTCCGGGAGCTGTCTCCCTGCCGGAAGCTGCGGAGGCAAAAAGTTTTTCAAACCTATGCATAGAAAGGATGCGTCATGAAGAAAATGTTACCCGGGACGATACTCCTTCTCGCGGCTCTCCTGATGATCGCCGGCTGCGACACCTCCCTCACCGTCGGGGCGAAGACCATCGGCATCCGTTCGGGGGAATTCATCTATTCGGACGGCTATCTGCGGGCGACCTACCTCTTCCCCTTCGACAAGACCTGGACCGCCTGCGAGAAGACCCTGGCGAGCATGAAGGCGACCGACGTCGAGCGGATCCGCAAGATCGCCCAGGGGAAATTTACGGCGGTGATCCAGGACGAAAAGGTTGTCATCACGGTCGATTATGTGGAAAAGGAGATCACGGCGGTCTCGGTCATGGTCGGAGCGGGGAACAATCTTGCCTCGCAGCTCATCCACGACCGTCTCGCATCGACCCTGAAAACCTCATGAAAGCGCAATCGGGCACGGGCGTTTTCTGTGAGCTTGGGAAAAAGTTGCACCTGAAAGACATCAATTCGTGTGGAGGCAGAGGAGAAGCCCTTTCAGATAGCGGCCCTCCGGATGGGCAAGATTCACGGGATGGTCCGGGCCGGCCCCGAGAGGGCTGAGGAACTGAGCGGTCTTCCCCGCATCCCGCACGGCGCCGAGGACGATCTTTTCGAAGAGTTCCGGGCCGATCGGATTCGAGCAGGAAAAGGTGGCCAGCATGCCCCCCTCCCGAAGACGCCCCGCAGCCCGCAGGTTGATCTCTTTGTAGCCTTTTGACGACCTCTCCACATCCTTCCTGGACTTGGCAAACGCCGGGGGATCCAGGACGATCAGATCGAAGAGCTCCTCTGTTTCCCGCAGGTATTCGAAGCAATTGGCCGTGAGCACCGGATGCATCTCCGGGGAAAAGCCATTCCGGTTCAGGTTGCGGCAAGCGATCTCATTGGCCGCCGCGGAGGCTTCCACCGAAACGATCCGCTGCGCGCCGCCGCAGGCCGCATAGATGGTGAAGGCGCCGGTGTAGGAGAAACAGTTCAAAACCGCGGCCTCCCGGCTCAGTGAGCCGACGATCTCCCGATTCCTCCGTTGATCGAGAAAAAATCCGGTCTTCTGCCCGGCGATGAGGTCGACTTCGAAACGAAGGCCGTTTTCCACGATCTCCACCGCTGCCGGGATTTCGCCCGCTGCCGGGCCGATCCGATCGGAAAGCCCTTCCAACTGGCGCGAACGCCCCTCGCTCCGTTCATAGATCCCGACCGGTCCGTCCGCCTCCAGCAGGAGGCCGACCAGCACCTCACGCCATCTCTCGACGCCCGCGGTCCCGATGCTGAACACGAGAAAGCCGCCGTACCGGTCGACGACGAGCCCGGGAATCCCGTCTCCTTCGGCATTGATCATCCGGAAGGCGTTCGTCTCCGGAGGGATGAGCCGCCTGCGAAGGGATACCGCCCTCCCGATCCGCTGCCGCCAGAAATCTGCATCCACCCGGGCGGCCGGATCATCCGTCAGAAGGCGGAAGGCAATGTCGCTCGCACTGAAAAAACCGAGGCCGAGGGGACGGCCGGAGCTGTCGGCCGCCTGAACGACGTCACCCGGGGCAGGATCACCCTCCACCCGGGCGATCGCACCGGAGAAGACCCAGGGATGGCCGTGGCGCAGGGGCGCTTCCCGGCCCTTTCGAAGGACGATCCGCGGGTAGCTCATCCCATCCCCCTCTCCGTTCCAAACGGACGGCAGCAGCAGGTCGCAACCCGCTCCGTCCCCGTGCGCATTGCCGCGCCCATCCGTGCGGGAAGGCATATCTTCTGCCGGACCCGGCAGAAGATGGATGACTGCTCGTTCAATGCATCTCTCTCCGTGAACTGTTTACGGACGGCGTCGGCCATCCCGTTTCAGAGGGTCGTCCGTCGTCCAATTTCGCTTCTACCGCACTGGACATTAGATTTTGTCCCCCGATAAGTCAAGCGCCGCACGCCCGTTTGACAGAAGAGGTGCCAGTTTATATCGCACGTGCAGAGAATGAATGACCGTGAAGTCGACACCCTCCGTGCCCACTCGGGTTTCCTGTGTAAGACTGCCCGGCAGTTTTATGGAGCAGGGCAGGTCATCGACGAAATCCCTCCCAGGCGGGATCGGAAGATGTAAAAGAAATGTAAAAGGCCGAGGGATACGATAGACCCTGAAAAGAAAGATCGGCGGAGAAACGATCGACTTCCGGAACCGGGAACGAGATAAAACTGCCAGGAGAATATAGAGTTATGGCAATCGTCGTTTTCAGGACTGCCGACAGCGCGACGGCAACCGGACCGGCTGGCAATGACGTCCGAAGCCACGCACGAATCGGCACGGCCCGATATCGGCATTGACATCATTTTTTGCGCGTGCTAGCCGAGAATCGAAGAACGGGGCCACCGACAGGTGGCCCCGTTCTTTGCCAAAACACCAGCGAATGATTTTAAGGATCGAGCCGCGTGATTGAAAAAGGGTTGTCGCCGAATAGATTCATTGCCCTGATCGGCTGGGCTTTCTTAAAGGTGATGGGCTGGCGCGTGGAGGGGAAGATCCCCGACATAAAGAAATATGTCATCATCGCCGCGCCCCACACCACAAACTGGGATTTCCCCATCACCCTCGCCGTTGCCTTTGTCCTGAGAATAAAGATCTACTGGATGGGCAAAGCTGCGATGTTCCGCTGGCCCTTCCGGGGCATGCTCCGGTGGCTCGGCGGAATTCCCATCGACCGGAGCCAATCGAACAACGTGGTCGAGCAGTCCGTGCTGGCCTTTCGGAAGTTGGAGAAGCTCATCATGCTAGTTCCCCCCGAGGGGACCCGCCAGAAGGTCAGCTATTGGAAGACGGGGTTTTATCGCATCGCCCAAGGAGCCAATGTGCCGATCGTCCTGGGATTTTTGGACTACCGGCGTAAGGCGGGGGGCATCGGCCCGGTTTTTTATCCGACGGGAAATATCGAAGACGATATGCTCCACATCAAGACCTTCTATTCCACCATCACCGGAAAGCACCAGAGCCAATTCGGCAATGCATGCGTCAGGTCTTAGGTGAGCCTTCAGTTTGCTCTAATTTGATAATTCCTCTCCCGGAATACTCTCAGGCATGTATCCGCCACATGGCTATCGTATAGAATCCCTCGGTTCTTCTCAATCTCTTCCAAGGCAGCGTCGAGACCCAGGGCCGGGCGATAAGGCCGATGGGAGGCCATGGCCTCCACGACATCAGCCACAGCAAGGATGCGGGCCGAGATGAGAATTTCTTCCCCCTTGAGACTTCTCGGATAACCGGAGCCGTCCATCCTCTCGTGATGTTGGTAGACCATCTCCGCCAGTGGCCAGGAAGATTCCACATTCTTCAGAATCTCATATCCCCTTTTTGCATGTTCTTTTATCAGCGAAAATTCGATCTCCGATAGTTTGATGGGCTTCGATAATATCTCGGCGGGGATGGATAGTTTCCCGATGTCATGGATCGAACCGGCTATCCGGATGCCCTCGATCTCTTCCTGAGGAAGTCCCATCTCAGAAGCAATGGCACGGGCAAGATCCGCGGACCGGATCTGGTGACCGGCAGTATAGGGATCTCTTGTTTCGATAGCGGATACCATAACCTGTACAGTCGCGCTGATGGCCTTTCTGAGGCTGTCCAGGGTGCGCTGAAGCTCTACCTCCGCCTTCCTCCGCTTGGTGACATCGCGGGCAATACCGCGAAAACCGGATGGTTTCTCCCCCGGTCTTGCAACCAGGGATACCGACACCTCGATAGATGCTCTGGCGCCGTCTTTTCTAATGATCTCCCACTCGAAGCCCTTTGCGGGGACCCCGCTTACATAGACCTCGTTGAAAGCGCGAAAGACCTTCTTTGCATTTTCACAGTCCATGTATGACCTGTAATTCATGCCCGCCATTTCCTCTTTGGGGTAACCAAGGATACGGCAATAAGAGGGGTTGAAGAATGTGAAATTGCCGGCCAGATCGACTTCGAAATAGCCATCTTCGATGTTCTCAAGGATATTTCGGTATTTTTCCTCGGATTCTAAGAGTTTTTGCTCTGCCTGCTTACGCTTGGTGATGTCACGAAAAATTCCAAAAACATGCGTCTCTCCACGGAATTTGACAGGCACACCGGTGGACTCAACATTCACCACCTTCCCGTCAAGGGCGACTATCCGGTGTTCACGGGGGAAGGCTACCCAGTTTTCATTCATCGTCTTTTCCACCCGTTCGGCTGATGTGGCCCGGTCATCGGGATGGACCAGATCCAGGTATTGTTTGCCAAGCAAATCCCCCGGATGACTCGCGCCAAACATGCTGAGCGCGGCCGGGTTCGCGTAGATGATGTTTTCTTTGGTGCGGAGCAGAAAGGCGTCGCTCGACGCCTCAACGATTCTGCGGTATCTTTCTTCGCTGTCGCTCAGTTCCTCCTCTGCCCGCTTGCGCTCGGATTCAGATTGCCCCAAATTTTGGATTTGGTGTTTTAAATCAGATATCTCTTCGAGCAGTTCCTGACTTGTTCTGCCTGGATCTTTCATTTGATGTCCCATATTTCGCACTAATGCACGGTAGTTGCTACGTGTATTAAGCCTAATGGAAACCAATGGATATCTATTGAAATGTCAAATGAGAAATAAACCGCCGGACCTTGTTCGCCGGTTGAAATCCAATCTTTTTTTGCGCGCTCTTATAAATGTGGATCTCCTCAATGATATATTCGGTATTTCTACGAATAACTTTAGTGCCTGCTGATAATAACATCAGACGGAAGAAAGGATGGATCTCATTCATCACGACATACATCTCTCGGAGCTCGTCATTCATGGAATGACCAATGTCCACCGACAAATAAGAAATGACATCAACGTCACGGGAGAAGAGATAAATGGCAAGGATCTTACCGGATAGGGATATTCCGAGGCAGCAAGAAAAAACCCGTCATTTCTAACGGTTTTGGACTTCTTCGGACTACGCTGGATTAGGCCTTGGTGGAGGCGGCGGGAGTCGAACCCTCGTCCCTCCACCATATCTACTTGTTTATAAAGGTCTATTTTCCCTTTACTGTCTGTTTACTGTCTAAGTGAATAACTCGTCTCTCATCCAGGACTGCCCCTATTACAGGGTTGGATCTCTGCGCATATCGTTTAGTCATATCACTCCTCGTGTGTCCCAATACCTCTTGAACGAAGGATAAATCCTTTCCCTCATTCAACAGCTGACACCCCAACGAGTGCCTGATGGCGTTATAAAGCTTGATGTCGACCTTTACCTCTTTACACGCCTGATGCCAGATTTTGTTCAGGTCCTTGTTGGTGTAAGGTTTCCCATCGTCTCGGACGAATATAAATGAGAACGGAGGTGGTAAGGAATCGAGTATCCCTCTGGCATATGATGTTATTGTGTATTTTCTAATACGCTTTGTCTTCGTCCGTTCCATCAGATCGTTGTCTGAAAAGGTCCTTTTGATGATGATCTCATTGCCAGTCACACAGTCCTTCTGAAGTGCCCTCACCTCCCCTACCCTAAGACCATACTCCATCGCCATCCTGAAAATTGCTTGGTGCCTCTGAGGTATGGCGCCCAGCACCTTTTCCTGTTGATCGAGCGTTAAGAATTGAATTTCTTCCGGTTGATCGTAAGTAAGTTGTGGAAAAGGTGGCACTTTAGTTAAATCTTCATTTTCAAGCGCTGATCTCAACATGGTTCGAAGGACTCCCATGACGTTATACTTCCACTTAGGAGAACCCTGTATCCATGCATGAAATAGCTTTAGATCGTTGCTCCGAATATGACGGATATCCTTCTCTCCGAAGTAAACATTGATGTAACGCCTGACAGCTGTTCCATAATCCCTTAAAGTCTTCTTGGATACCCCTATCACCTTTAACCACTGTAATGCATAACCGCTGGTGGAAAGGGGACTCTCCGGAAAATACGAACGAGGTTGAAAAACGCTATCGTCAATCTCTGCCCTGATCTTGTTCAGGAGCTTCTCGGCAGTCTTTTCGTGGTATATTGGATCGCCATTGTAATTGAAGATCCGATACCGTTTCCCCTCCCAATAAACCGAAACATAATAACGATTTGCTTTCTTGTCGAAGTGAAAAGACCCTTTCATAAAACCGACCCCTTTCGAGGTTATTCTATCACATCTCTTCAGCTCCCCACATACATCTTCTTTCATCTTGATGACTCCCATCCGGGATCGGATGGTAAGTGCATCGATGACCTCCAGGTTTAACCTGAAAAGTCCTTTAAAAGTAATTGGTTCAAAGATCCTGATCCCTGTTTTTATGATTGGGGGTCCATTGCTGAACCCCCTTGTGTTCTATAAGTCCTATTAATTATTAGCTATTACATTTTCGTTTTGTGAACCACATTGAATCCAGCAGAAATCATGAATTTCCATGACATCGCCGTTTTCACTTTCGAGATGATAAACGAACTCTGCGACCGTCTCCGGTTTGTCATACAACGCCTTCATTATCAGCGCATCCTTGGCACTTTGCTCCCGAAGGATACCGGTCAGAAGCCTCTTCAATGATTCATTTTCACACGGCATATTTTTTTCTCCTTTCGCTAGATTTCTGTTTCCTTTGGAGTGCTGACCCCTGCAGCTCCTCCATCCTCCCGTTTTCTCCTGGTGACGACATGAAGATAATTGCTAAGACCTCAGTTGTCAAGAACTATTTAATATTATTACATCTTACATTGATGTAATGCATAATATCTGTTATATTATCGTTCATGTTAAAATTAACCTTGACAGATAAATCATAAAGAAGTATAAATAGTTGCTATGAAGAACAAAATAATCGACATGTCACGTCTAAAATCTCTAAAAACCCTCGTGGAGGACTTCCTGGAAAGGGATTACTCACAGCTGGAGACCTTCTATAAAAACCACCGGACTGAAGCTCTGTCTGTATTTGCGAATATCTTTCTGCTTCTCGGTGATTCAACATTCGATCCGGAGGATCTGACCCCAGACGAACTCAGGGATACAATCCTGGAGTGGCACCAGATAATCAGTCCGGTCTGGAAGAAGATCAGGGGTGCTTACCTCGATTACCGAGATAACATTCAACCCAAAGGAAATAGTTTCAGCGGCCTCTATCTCACTACCGACGAGAAAACCTACGCCATCAAACTCAAACGCTCTCCCATCACAATCACCCTTTCCTTCGATTCCGGTAAATTCAGCATCTCCATGGAAGGGATCAGGGTTGTCGATCGTTTCTTACTTCAGCTGAAGGATGCACCCATCGAAATATTTTCGGTCTGTGACCACTGTGGGAAAATCATCATCATCACCAGGATGGGAAAAAGATTTCATTCTGGATGCGCCTCCAAAGCAAAACAGAAGGAGATGTGGACAAGGGACCCGGATGGTTGTAGGGAGAAGGAGAGGATCCGTTATCATCGCAGGGTGAGAGGAGATTAAAATGACCACCACGAAAAAAAATTCATCACCTGAACAGAAGACACAAACGACCAATGAAGCTGAATATATCCCTCCGGATAAAAATGAATTTAAATTTTCAACCGATCTGACTCCGGATGACTCGACCCCTGTGAAAAGAGGATACCATGGGGAAAAATATCCCGTGACGGATGAAAATGTAAAACTGTTGTCGTTATTTCTACCGTCTACTTCCCTTGGTCCAGATAACATCTGGAATACGCCAATAACATACATCATTGATCTCCTAATCAGGTTTGGTGTCCCCTCAGACCACCTGAGAGTTTCCTTGGTGACACTTCTCACCATGAATTCTGCTCATCTCGGAAATCCCTTGGCTCTTGAGTTGATTGATGACTCGTACGCTGGTGCAACTGAGATAATGCGAATATGCGCTGACCTTACCCCACAGCAATTTTTGTTGAATCTTTCCGGTAAGATCACCTTGGATATTCTCCTCAAAGAAAGCGAAAAATTCAAAGGAAGAGCAATCATTGGGGTGGATAGTGAAGTATTTGAAAAAGTAAAGGAAATTATAAATTTGCTTTTGAAAAATCAAAATTTCATTCATGAATCTACATTTCTGTCACCATTTGGGAACGTTCCTTTAAAAACCGAGATAAAGGGTCCGACTGCGTGTGTATTGATGACCAAGAATCCAAAGAAATTAATTTTGAACCACCCATCCTTTTTTAAATGTTATTTACAACCAAGTTCGCAACCCATTATATCCGTTTCCGAATTATCGCAACAAGACCAGCAAAAGTTAACATACGACTCAGCTTTAATGAAGAGAAGCTTGGGAAGACTTCAGGATCAACAGGTAACAATTCCGTACAGTAATCAGATCATCGAGCATCTTCAGAACAGCGGGATTTCACGTGATAAAATTGCAACGTTCCTACGAATGCTAAGGGTCATAACAATCATTAACAATTCTCCTCCTCTGACTGCTGTTGAATTCATAAGCAAATTTCACGAGATAGATCCGATAACAGTTTCTGCAGTCTCGGGTCTTCCCACCCCTTCCCCAAAAGAATTGGTTGCGAAGAAGGTAGACTACTATATCTGTTGGAAATTGCTGTCTGGACTCATCCAAAATGAAGAAATATACGTGACGGAGCGCCAGAAGAGAATCTTCGAGGTTATAAAAAAACACAATGAAATAGCTGTGGATGTTTTACCAATCATTCCTAAACCTTCAAAAATCGAAAAATTGAATATCATAGCGGGTGCTGATGCATCTTGGGACTATATCGATCAGATCAATGTTGAAATCAATTCTGATGGGGGAATCGAAGTCGCTCAACCTACAGTATACAAGGATCTTCAGGAGTTGAAAAAAGCTGGACTCATCGAGGAGAAAAAGTCTCCAGGTAAGACCAAGATAGGTTATCACGTGACGACCTGGGAAATTGCAGAAACGATCCAGTTGCCTCGTCCAGAAGATATTGATCACCCGGTGATGAAGGAAAAAATTAAGATTGTAGACCCTCTTACGGGTACAGTTGATGAAGTGTGATTAGACTCTGACCATCAGCTTTTATACTTTTATGGTTTTTATCGTTTTAGTCGTTGAACCTTTATTTCCCATAAAAGTTTAAAAGTCCTTTAAAACTCAAAATCTTCAATCGAGGATTGGGACCGTCATCAAGATGGTTTCCGTCCTTTTTTTTATCCTAGAAATCCTCCCACAAAAAACGCACGTCGATTTCTAAAATCCTTTGAACATATAATAAAGTATTTAAATTTAATTAGTTAGGAGGATTTATCTATGAGGAAAAAAATGTTCGGAAAATTATTAACGGTGTCATTGTCAGAGAAACTTTACCGGTTAGTCGAAGAAATATCCAAAGCATACGGGATATCCATGGGTGAAGTGGTCAGAGGTTCGATTGATTATGCGATGAATTATGACGGATGTTGGATGGCGTCAAAACCAAAACCGTTCACATCATCAGACGAAAGGGTCCCAATTGATTTCAGTGATTACAAAGAGATTACAGCAGAGGATTTGGATGTGGATCAGGAAACAGAAGGAGGGATGGAATAATGAGCAACCGCGAAATAGCATTATCATATCTTGAGAAGGGTCTGTCGGTCATCCCCCTTTATAGTCCGGAGATGCTCAAGGTCAATCCCCCCAAGAGATTCAGGGAAGAATTGGGAAAGGAAATTGAGAAGAATAAGCAATCTGAGAATCCCTTGCCGGAGAATGATGTAATTCGGAAGGTGCTGACCAACTGGTGTAAGACCCCATGCATCCCTGAATGGACAGAATATCAAAAAAAATTACCTTCGAAGGAAAAGGTTACCCACTGGTTCACCATGAACCCGTCAGCAAATATTGCGATCATCACCGGTGCTGTTTCCAATCTGGTGGTCCTTGACCTGGATTCTGAACAGGCGGGTGAATACGTCCAAGAGATAGGTGGATTACCGAAATCTACTGTAATGGCGAACACTGGCAGGGGACGTCATATTTATTTGAGTCATCCAGGTTTTCACGTAAGCAACCAGACCAATAGGAATATTCATATAGATGTTAGGGGTGATGGCGGTTATGTTGTCGCTCCTCCCTCATTACATGGATCTGGTCGTCAATATGAATGGGTCGAGGGTTCCTCT
>JAJFTY010000024.1 GCA_021372695.1 Deltaproteobacteria bacterium | reverse complement strand
GCATCCGCGAAAATGTGCACCCGCCATTCCAGAGCGGCTTCTATTTTTCCAGTGAAACGCGCGAGGATGCAATCTTCGACAGGTTTGCTTTCTTCCGCGGGTCGCACCTGTTATCCGGCCCTCCAGGGATTAAGATTTCACGGCATACTTGACGATCCCGAACCCAAGTGACAGGAGCGATGACAGATCTTCAGCATCGAACTGGGCCAGGTCATGTTGTTGATATCTGAAGAAAGTCACGGGTTTTTTAGGTAGTTCCAGGATTTCCCGGTATTTTTCTTCCGTGGGTTCCAGATTAAGAAACCTGATGATTTTGTCGATCTGCTGCTCGGGCGCTATACATAACTCATCATAGTTGAGGAGCAGGAATTTCTCTGGGCCGAGTTCGCTTCCGGTCCTTATCGCCCGTTCATTTGCCCGAATCCAGTATTTCAATGAAAGCCGAGGAGCCTCGCCAGATGACCGGGGCCGTGGGACTCCGAACAGGTTCGACCATGTATAGAGTTGCGCCTGGTTGGTGCTGAAGGCCATATCGAGTCCATTCCGGACGATATGTATGTACTTGAATCCATTGAATAAATCGTTGAGGTCCCTAACGACGAGATGACTGTTGGGCTCCTTCCATCCCCACCCGATGTATTCGCCCCCTCTGGCATGGTCGCGGAGCATCTTCGAGATGCGCTTCAGAGACCATGCAATGCCTCGGTATTGACCGAAATGGTCAGTTCCGAAATAAGTAGCCGCCACCGTGGCCCTCAGGAGAAACCTCAACTCGGAAAATGAGAGTAACCCCCTTTCGACCATAAGCTTGGAGAGCAATGACAATCCCACCCTGATGGTTCTTCGGTCATCGCGAACCTTAGGATACCATCGCGGCCTTTTGAGCAACATGGTGTGCCAGTAGTTATCGCCGGCCTCGCTTAAATCACCTCCAACAAAAAAACCCAGTGTCGAAAGGATCTTGACGACTACCCTGGTTCCGCTGCCGCCAACTCCCCCCACGACCACTGGTCCGTTCCGCTTAATCGACTCTTGCACCAACAACTCCATCATGAAAACCGGATTATTCCGCCCTGTATCGGGCAGTACAACTACCGGCATGGAAAAACATCATACGCCGGCCGTTATCGTGCATAAGGCAAACAGGGCTCGGCAGGTTGACGTTTCAGACTATCAGATTAATCGGAGAAGATCAAAACCGCGCCGGGTTCCCGGCTCGTTTCAGGCAGAATGGCGGCCATGCCCATCGGACCCGAGTGCCCGCAATACTGCCTCTTTCCATTGGCCCAGCTTGTCCGGCCAGGTTTTTATCGCGGACAGCAATTGGCTGGGTACATATTCAGGCGAACGGTTGCCGGGGGACTCCATTTCGTCGAGCATCGCCCTCAGTTTTCCGCTCTCATGAACGAGGGACTCGGCGACGTCGCCCAAAGCGCGCAGAAACCTGCTCCCCCCTCCGGATTCCACGGCCGCCTGTTCGGCGAACCGCGCCAGGTCCGCCGCAAACGGTGCGATAACGGATCGGCGGGAAACACTCGTTTCCTCCGCGCCCAACCCGGAGGGGCAGGTCCCTTCCGATGCCAGAAAAGTTTGGACTTTCGATTGCGTCCTGCCCAATTCTTTAAATAAATCACTCGGATCATAAACCGGTATGCCGGAAATTGTGAGCCAGTCCTGTGTGGCATCCGCCGGAGGACGCAGGTTGAATTCAAAACAGCGGGCGCAGACGGGCGCGGCCTCACCAAGAAGATGAGTTCGCCTCAATGCGTGGTATTGAGCCCCGTTCCATATAGCCTGAATCGACTGGGACCGAAGCTCCCCCATGGACAATTCGGGGTCATCGAGCGCGAAGCAGCAGGGTTTTACCATTCCATTGCTGCGAATATACATGCTCCGGAACACGAGCGGGCATGCCCCGGATTTCAGATGTTCCCGGGGAGTTCGGCATACCTCTCCATGCCGGTGGACTTTCGGATCGTCAGATCCAGCTGCCTCGAAGATGGCAAGGTTCACGTGGATACCAAGATCAGCGGCCAGCCGGCGCGCCTCCTCCAAAATGGGTTCGTCGCGTTTCTCGTCAAACACCAATCGCTGGTCATGGACCCGGGGCAGGTTTGCGTAAACAACCAGGGGCTTCAGTTCAATGCTCTCCACGCCCAACTCGCCGGCCAGCCGAACCAGATCGGGCAGCCGCGGCAGGGTGTCGCGCATTGCGATCGCATTGATGCCAATGCGTGGATATTCCGTTGCCTGGCGTTCCTTCTCCGCCCTGAGGAACCGAAGGTTATCAACCAGCCGCGTAAATTTGCTGTTCCTGTAAAGGCGTTGATATTCCACTGGGTCCGGAGTGCTGATCGAGACGGTGATGCTTTTCACCCTTGCACGCACAAGGGCTTCGGCCCGCCTCGGGTGGAGCAGCAATCCATTGGTGAAGAACTGGGTATAGGCCATATAGTCCGAACCCTCGGCAGCCGCGGGCACGGTATAGCGGTTCAGCAGCGGTTCGCCATAGCCGTGAAGAGCTATCGCGGCAACTCCCATCAGGTATGGCTGAGCGGCACGCATCATCTCGGGGCTGAGAATAGCCGATTTCCCGGTGCCCTTGGGCGCCCTTCTGTCGGGGATGCAAAAGATGCAATCGAGATTGCAGGCATTCGACGTTTCCAGGTAGATTTCCAGTGGAGTATTGAGCACCTCCACTCGCCCGGCGAGCTTGGAGCAACAATAACGGTAGAAGTTTCCCGTCTTGATACGGTGCAGTTCCTCACACGGAGGCGGCGGTTCCCAAAGCCGCCTGCCCGGCGCGGACCTCGAAGAGGAAGGGTTCCGCAGATGGTCACCGGGTGCGCGGCCCTTGTCAGCCCTTGACACCGAGGACAGTTCTTCGGCGCGGGGAAAAGTCCGACCCTCTTCTTTTCCATAAAGAATGTAATGCACCAGTGGATTCATATGTGCCGCGAAGACGTCGGGGTTCTCTCTCAGGTAGCGGCAGTTGCTGAAGTGGGGGCTCGGGTTATTGTCTTCCGAAACACCCCAGAGAAGGTAATGAGCGGCAGGGCAAATCCTGCTGAAAAGATCGGAACAGTTGCTCGAATACCAGGGGGCATCGAACAGGGGACTGTTTTTGATCAAAGAATAATACCGCAGGTTGGACAGTCTCCTCGCCAGTGTTTCCGTAAACCGCGAAGAGACTCGTCTTTGCGATGATTCAGGACCTTTTATGACGCGCATCATACATCCCAAGGAAAGTCAGATTGAACAACGTTTAAGATATCAGCCTCGCCGGTCGTCTCCGGGACCGGAGGCAATTCGTGGCCGAACTCAGGGAATTCCGCGTTCATGGAAACGGAACGAGGCCATTTCCTGACCGCCGGGCGCTATTCCCGCAATGCGCTAACGAACCGGTCCACATCGAGGTATACTCATCTCGCTGACAGGCGCCCGACGCATATTACCAATTTTGGCCATCGGACGTGATCGCTATTCTAGCGCGAAAAGCACCTCGAAACCAGTCAGAGATACCCGATTTTATCATAATAGGTATTCACCCCTGTAGCACTACCAAATTGGCCGGGGTGATCCGAGTGTACCCCATGCGGGTTTGTCGTCCACGACCGGCTTGCTGTCCACCCAATGAATGTCGGAACTCGCGGGTTCGCCCCGAAAACGGTCGTGTTGCCGAGAATGGCGGCCCTGCTCGCTTATTTCTTTTACTCGTTCACATTTGCATTTAGAATGCCCCCTTGTGGACAGCGATGTTCCGTTGAATGAACAGGAAAAAGGTGCTTTTTCACCCATGGTCGAGGAATCGCGGAAAGTTGATTTTGTAATTGCCGGTGCAATGAAGAGTGGAACCAGCGCCCTGGACACTTACCTGAGAGAGCATACCGAAATCTGCATGGCAACCCCGAAAGAGGTCCACTTCTTCGATGATGAAAAGTTATTTCGGGAAGCTCGGGTTGATTACGATCACTATCATTCATTCTTCAAGCCCACCGAACAGCACAGGCGGATGGGCGAGTCGACACAGATTTACATGTATTGGCAGGATTGCCCGAAACGGCTATGGCAGTACAACCCCGATATGAAAATCATCATTGTCCTGCGAAATCCCATAGACAGGGCACACTCCATGCGGAACATGCAGGTGGTTCGCGGGCTTGAAACTCTCTCATTCTGGGATGCCTTACAGAAGGAATCCGAGAGAGGCCGGGAGAACCTGCCTTTCCAGAGCAGAAGATACTCCTACATGGATCGCGGGTTTTATGTGGAGCAGTTGCGCAGGGTGTGGAAGTTCTTTCCTCCCGATCAAACACTGATTCTGAAAAGTGAGAACCTGAAAAGAGAACCTACGGCAACCCTGAACAGGATTGCCTCCTTTCTTGGAGTCTCCGGTTTGGAGGAGGTCAGGAAAAAAGGAAGTCAATGCCAATCGGTATTCTCCGATGAGCGAGAGGGAAAGGGACTATCTTCGGAATGTATTCGAGTATGAGATCCTGAACCTGGAGCGTATCCTGGGATGGGACAGCAGCGATTGGCTCAAAGCAGAGACTCCCGCCCCCTCCCCCCGGAAGACTCTCAAAACAGCCCTGAACAGCCTTGGAGAGTTCCTCATTCGCAAATACCGGTGAAGACACCGGCGCCCCCCTCTTAAACATTCGGTCCCGTAGTGCATTCCGGCGAGATGTATCAGGCATGCCGCGACTGCAATCGCAGCCGAAAGCCGGCATACCGGCACGTGGATCACCCGTTCCAGGCTAAAACCCTGACGGCCGCCTGAGCCACCTGGATCAGCCAGTAGGGGGCAAACCCCGCCAGTATGATCGCCGCGACGGAAGTCCCGGCAAGCAGCCGGATCGGGTAGGACACCCGAAGCGGCGCGGGTTCCGTTATCGGCTCCAGCAGAT
>JAJFTY010000021.1 GCA_021372695.1 Deltaproteobacteria bacterium | reverse complement strand
GGTCAGCGGCGTCTTCGATCCGTCGGGATTCAGCCTGATCATCGAAATGTGTTCTTTTTGACGAACTATCGTAAAGCCCAGCTTTTCAAGTGCCTTGATGACTTGCTGTCTGGGGGCATCGACAGGGAATTTCGGCATCGGATTTCAGACCCCGGCTTCGGCAACAAACACTTCCAGTATGGGCGGATCCATGTCAAAAATGTCATTCCCGAAGGTTTCAATGTGAAAACGAATCGCGGATTTCACATCGAAGAGCGCTTCCTCGTAAGAGTCACCCTGGCCGACTACGATGCCCTTCAATCCCAGGGGATAGGCGACGTAACCGTCTGAATGTTTTTCCACGATAATTTTGTATTGGGTCATAGCACACCCGGAGAGAATTCATTTTTCTGAAGAAGCATTTCCCCCTCACCTCAATCCTCTCCCGCCAGGGAGACTGTGTCGCAATAGGGAGGGGTCGATGCTCTTTGACAAAAAAATATCAGTACACGCAACCTGAAGCGTCACTCAAACCCGGGCCGATATGCTAGAGTACTCCGCGAAAGGAGAACCACCGATGGCCTATCGATGCGGAGACCGTCACCAACTGGACCTGTTGCCCGAAAGCATTGAGGACTACGTAGCCCCCGAGGACCCGGTGCGGGCCTACGATGCCTTTGCGGAGGCCCTGGACTTTGGGGAGCTGGGCATTGAGCTGGACCCCTGCAAGCTCGGCAATGCTTCTTACGATCCGCGCGCGATGCTCAAGCTGCTGGTCTATGGATACTCCTACGGGGTGCGCAGCTCCCGGAAACTGGAGCGGGAGTGCCACCATAACTTGGCTTTCCTGTGGCTGATGGCGGGGCTAAAGCCCGACCACAAGACCATCGCAGAGTTTCGGCGCAAAAACAAGGCCGCCCTGAAGCAGGTGCTGCGGCACTGCGCCCGGCTTTGCATCAAACTCGATCTGATTGCGGGCAACGTTTTGTTCGTGGACGGCACGAAGATCCGGGCCAATGCCTCGCGCGGCCGCAGCCATGATCGGGCCTGGTACGAGAAACATCTGGCCGATCTGGACCGTCGGATCGAGCCATTGCCGAGAGACTGCGAGGCCATCGACCGCCGGGAGCGGCAGATGGGTTCGTACGTGGCCATGGACCGGGAGCTGGCCAAAGCACAGAGCTTAAAGGATCGGATCCGGAAGGCGATGGAAACCTTCAAGAGCACGGAGCGCAAAGTGCTCAACCAGAGCGACCCGGATTGCGCCATCATGCGAAGCATCCAGGGCAGCCATGCCGCCTACAACGTTCAGAGCGTTGCCGATGACGTCCATGGGCTGCCGGTGCATGCTGACGCGGTCGAGGACACCAGCGACGTCAACCAGTTTGCCCGGCAGATCGAGGCGGCCAACGAGTTGTTGGAGACGCCCTGCGAGGCCGCCTGCGCCGATGCCGGCTACGCCGACACCGAGGAGCCGGGCAAGATCGACGGTCAGGGGATCACGGTCATTGTCCCTTCGCAGCGACAGGCCCTGAAAAAGCCGGAGGGTCCTTTCAGCAAAAGCCGCTTTGCCTATGACAAGGAGCAGGATGTCTACCGCTGCCCCGAGGGGCATCGGCTTCCCTGCCAATGGACAGACAAGAGCACGGGCAAGCGGCATTATCGGATTGCCGACGGAGAGATCTGCCGTCAATGCCGGCACTATGGCGACTGCACCCGGGCTCGCAAAGGGCGCCAGATCATCCGGTTGCCCAACGAGGAGATCAAGCTCAAGCTGGAGGCCCTGTATGAGGAGGCCGCCTCTCAGGCCATCTACACCAGGCGAAAGACGCGGGTGGAACATCCCTTCGGGCACATCAAGCGAAACCTCAAGGTCGATGCCTTCCTGCTGCGGGGTCTCGAGGGAGTCCGGGCCGAGACCTCGCTGTTGGCCACCTGCTTCAATATGGCGCGAATGATCACGATCCTGGGCGTCGGAGGGCTCATCGAGAAGCTTGGGGTCTTGATGAGGCCTTGTCCGGTCGCCGCATGATACGGCAAGGGACTTGACCGCACCCTTCAGGAAAAAGGGCTGCGTTGTAGAATGCCCCTACGTTGTATCCGGCGGTTTGCCGCAGCGAATCCCGTGACGGGTTGCTGATATTTTTTTGTCAAAGAGCGTTTACATTACCGATCCTCGTCCGTTCTTCCTATTGCGACACAGTCTCAAGGGAGAGGGAAATTTTTGTAAAGGTCTTTCTTGGGGGAAAGAGGGGGATTTTATTTGGTTTTGACCTTGACATCGAGGGGTTGCGCTCTTAAGATTCATGTGAGTGCAATG